>JAIRRU010000193.1 GCA_031255815.1 Treponema sp.
TTCCGGCGGCCCGTGGAACCGTCAAAGCCGTGAACATCCGAACCGCAGATAGAAACGGCCTTTACCCTTACCAGCAGATCCCGGCCCGTCCCGATTACCGGATCCGGCACATCGGTGTAGGCGAGTTTCTTGTATTCTTCCATCAGCAACGCTTTCACGATTCCCCCTTGCCGCCTAATAAATGCGGCTTTCCTTTGAGTTTTCGTACTGGGAGGAATTTATCGGCTTCGTGGCCATGGATGATGAGCCCGACGGCTAAATGTAAAACCGCTGCGAACAAGCTCAAGCGATTTACCTTTTGTATCTTTGCGGATTATAATAGACCTGTTCAAGAACCCGGCTGGTTCTCTGCCAGCCTGCGGCTAGCTTGCCAGCCCTGCAAAATGCTCCGCATTTTGCTATTTTTAAGCGGTTGTTGTTTAAAAACTGAAGTTTTTAGACAACCCTAATGCCCCCAAGGAGTAACTATGGACCGAAACCTGAATGAAGCCCTTGCCGGAAAAACCGGAAATTACATTCTGCCGTTTCTGTGGATGCACGAGGGTAATACCGGGCGCCTCAAAGATCTGGTGCGGCAGGTGTACGACAGCAATGTACGGGCCTTCTGCGTTGAATCCCGGCCCCATGAAAAGTTCGGCCAAGACGAGTGGTGGACAGATATGGAAATCATCCTTGAAGAAGCCCAAAAGCTGGGGATGAAGGTCTGGCTTCTGGATGACAAGCATTTTCCCACCGGTTCCGCCAACGGGCTTATCGAAGAGAAGTACCCCCAGCGGCGGAAATGGCAACTGATTGAGCGCCATGCGGATGCCATAGGGCCCCTGCCGGGGGCTTCGCTGCTGCTGCCGCGATCGTTTTCCAACAGCGCCGCGCCGGAGGATCATATTCTGGGAATCGCGGCCTATCCCCGGAACGGAAGCGGCGAAACCCTCGCCTTCGAGCCCGTGGATCTCTCCGACCGGGTTTCGGGGGATTTTCTTTACTGGGACATACCTGCGGGTTTCTGGCGGATATTTTATTTTATCAAGACCAGGGGGGGAACGGAACAGAAAAACTACATCCACCTGATCGATCGGGAATCGGTGGATGTCCAAATTGAAGGGGTCTACGAACCGCACTATCAAAGATTCAAAAAATATTTCGGCAATACCTTTGCCGGCTTCTTTTCCGACGAGCCCAGCCTGGGAAATACCATGATGGAACGCCAGGCGCCCGTCCACGGCTACGAGCGGAAAATAGGAACCCGGGGGCTGGCTCTGCCCTGGAGTGACGAACTCAATCAAAAATTGAACGGGCGCTGCCGGGGCAATGCGGCGGCGGGGCCGGCCGGCAGGGAAGCCCTGCCTTTCCTTGCGGGGCTTTGGTACGACATGGGCCCGGAAAGCCCCCGGATTCGTTACGCCTATATGGACATTGTTACCGCCCTGTACCGCGACAACTTCTGCCGGCATCTCGGCGACTGGTGCCGTTCCCGGGGGGTGGAGTACATCGGCCATATCATAGAGGACATGAACGCCCATGCCCGGCTGGGATGCAGCGGCGGGCACTTTTTCCGTTCCCTGGAAGGCCAGGATATGAGCGGCATTGATATTGTGCTTCACCAGATTATACCGGGATTCGCCCGCAAAACGGTTAGCTGCATCGCCGGGGCCGGCTGGGCGGACTCGGAATTTTACCACTATGTTCTGGCCAAGCTGGGTTCGTCTCTGGCCCACATCAGCGAACATCAGAAGAACCGGACCATGTGCGAGGTCTTTGGGGCCTACGGCTGGGCCGAAGGGGTTCCTATGATGAAGTGGCTTATGGATCACCTTTTAGTCCGGGGGGTAAACCGCTTCGTGCCCCACGCCTTTTCGCCCAAGTTTCCGGATCCCGACTGCCCGCCCCATTTCGGCGCCGCCGGCCGGGATCCCCAATTCGAGGGTTTTTCCCGCCTAATGGCTTACGTGAACCGGACGGTTCATATCCTTGAAGGGGCGGTGCACCAGGCTCCCTGCGCCCTGCTTTACCACGCCGAAGCGGAATGGATGAACGGCGCCGACATGATGCTCACCCAGAAACCTGCCAAGGCGCTCTACGACGCCCACCTGGACTACGATATCCTGCCCCTGGACACCTTGCGGGACAAGGCCGCCGTGGAGGGGGGCTGCCTTAAAGTGAACCAGGAACGTTACCGCTGCCTGGTAGTTCCCCGCGCCCCCCTGCTCCCCCAGGAGGGCCTGGAAACCCTTAGAGCCCTGGAGCGGGCCGGGCTTCCGGTTTACTATGTTGACGGGGCCCCGGAGGGAATTCCCCATCCCGTTGTGGTTCCCCTGGAAAATCTGGCCGGAACCCTGGCTGAAAAGGGCTACGCGGAGTTGAAGGTTGAAGGGGACTTCCCCCTGCTCAGGATTGGCCATTGGAAGCGGGGGGGAACCGATCTCTTCATGCTCTTCAACGAGGATACGCTTAGGCCGGCGGAAACAAGGGTCAGCTTTCCCTGTTCCGCCCCGGGCCTTAAGATCGATCTGCTTGAGCTCCGGTCTTCCGCGGTACAGGAAAACCGGACGGCGGTAAGCCTGCATCCCTACCAGTCGGTGATTTATGCCTTTGGGGCGGATCTGGGGGAGCCTAACTATACCGAGGGGAACTATGCCAGGGCCGAAACCCTGGATCTGGCCTGGGACATCGAATTGTATGAGATGGGTGCCGGAACCCTGGACGGAACATTCAAACCCTATAAAAAAGCCGTCCCGCTTTGCAACATCACCGGGGCCGGGGAAAAGCCCGAGTTTAGCGGGCGTATCCGTTACCGGGCCGAATTCACCCTGGAAAACGCGGAAAGCGCCCAGGCGCTGGATCTGGGCCTTGCGGGGCACACGGCAAAGCTCCGCTTGAACGGCCGGGATTGCGGCATGGCCATCGCCCCGCCTTATATCTTCGATATCCGCGGCGCGGCCCGGGAAGGCCCCAACACGCTGGAACTTGAGGCGGCCAATACCCTGGCCCAGACGGTCAAGGATCGCTTCTCGTTCTACCTGCCCCTTCCCCCGTCCGGAGTGCTGGGCCCGATCCGGCTGTTCCGCTCTGAATGAGGGCCGGGCCCGCCGGTTCGCGGGGGAGCTTTAGGGCGGGATAGACTGCTGGACTTTCCCGCCCCTTTGTGCTAGATTTTGCTATGGAAGCCCATAAGACAAACCGCCCGGTATTTCAGAACATCTCTCCCATCGATCACCGTTACTCAATTTCCGAAGAGCGGCTTTTTGAAGCCCTGGTACCCTGGATCTCCGAGGAAGCCTCCATCGCCGCCTGCGTCAGGGCGGAGGCGGCCCTGGTTCTGGC
>JAIRRU010000097.1 GCA_031255815.1 Treponema sp.
GTCAAGTTTAGCATTCATGGTGGGGATTCTTTATTTTTTTCAAAAATTTCATAAAATCTACCTGCGTGCCCAGGGCGCTGAAAAATTTTTCATACTTCTGAACCTCTTCGTGAATGTACTCGATTAGGCGTATGTCAATACCAAACAGGCGCAAAAACCAGTAATTCTGAATTTTAAAAAAAGACGCTTCGGGCACGGCGAAGACTGGCGGATCCTGTTCCTGGCCGTCCCGGATCAGGCCCCGGACGCTTGAATTCGGAATCGCCGGGCGGCACCTGCGGCGGCCGGATCCTGCCGGGCCTTGCCGTCCGGGAAAACAGGCAAACCGGGGAGGGGCCTTTACGGCGCGTTTTTGGGAAAGCCTTTTTCAGAACCGGAGCCGGGCCCTGGCGTCGAAACGGAAGCGGCTTCCCCCGTCTTGTCCCGGCGGGACGGGGCCGAATTCGCCTCTCCCGCCTTCGTCCTGGAAGAGGCTCCGGTCAATGGGGAAGCGGGCGGAGAGGCTGAGGCTGAGGCCCTGGAAGAGTTCATGCTCCGCGCTGAAAACGGGGGTGAAGGAAGCGTCGTCGCATCCGGCGATGAGGGCCGCGCTGGCGCTTGTATAATCGCTGATCCGGTAACGGAGCGAGGCGTAGAGGCAGTTCCCGTTGGAAAGATCCGCAGGATCCTCCGCCGGCGCGGCTGAAGCGCTGCCCCTGTAGAGGTACTCGGCAAGAAGGTAAAAGCGCCCGCCCGGGAAGGAATAGTCAAAGCCGGCGCTGGCGGAAAGGCCCTCAATGCCGGTTTCCGCTTCCGGGTTGCAGGTGTAAAGCATATCCGCCACAAGGCCCAGAACGAGATCCGCTTTCAGGGAAAGGCCCGTCCGGTGGAGGCCCCGCCCGGCCCCCTCCTGGGGGGACTGGAAGGCGTAGAGGAGCTGAACGCTGGCCTTGTCCCCGTGCCGGTCCAGGGAGATTCCCCCCAGCCCCCCGGCGCCCGTCTCCGGGAGCGGGGCCTTCGGCGCGGCCCCGAAGAAGAGCAGCTTAACCGAATCGTAGGGATACCAGGAAAGCCCCGCGCCAAGAACCGCCCGGGGCCTGGCGTCCGGGCGGAGGGGGTTCCGGGGGTTAAGAAAATCCGAAGGGCCCCAGACCTGGCCGTAACCGAAGGGCAGCCTGAGAAGCCCCCCGTCAAAATCCAGGCGGCTGCCGTTCAGGCTGAAGTAAAGCCGTTCCAGTTCTATACCGGAGATGTAGTTCTCTCCTTCCGCATAGGATGAGGGGGACAAACCGTTCCGCTCTCCGTTCCGGTAGAGCCCCCATTCGGAAGCTTCTCTGGCGTAATTCCCCGCAGCCGCAATAAAATTCACGGCCCCGTATACCGCCGCCTGATCCCGGATCTTAACCCGGGCCCTGATATTGGCATATTCCTCGACGCCGTAGGAGAAGGCGGGAGCCTCCCCCGCCCCGGAGCGCATATTGACGCTGCTGTCCAGAATACCGGACACGGAAAAATTCTGGGCAAAGATCCCCCCGGCCGCGGATAAAAGCAAGGCCGCCGCCAACATTCGCCGCTTCATATTCATACCTCCCCGGCCTACCGTTCCAAATTCCTCGTGCTGAACACCGAATCGGCTATGGGCCCGTCCAGGATCAGGTTCCTCATTATGAAAGTAGTTTTACTCCCCTTCCGCAGCAGATCCCGCATTTCCCCCTCAACCGGGAAACGGCGGCCGCCTGTTTCCTCAGCCCGGAGCAGGGTGTATTCCTTAAGCCTGGCCCCGGAGAGGGCAAAGAGTTCGTAGCGGAGCAGGTCTTCCGTTTCCTTGTCTATCCAGAGTTTCCGTTTGGGGTAACTTTCAGTCCGCCTTCTGGCGCTAAGCTCCAGCACCCAGCAGTCCCGGCTGCCGCCGTTTAGGGTCAGGGTTTCGGAAGGCCCGAGGGCCGGGCTGTAACGGCTGGAGAGGCTGTCGTTGTCCAGCGTATCCTCGTAGGAAAGATCCGAGCCCATCATGGACTCTTTCAGCATGTGGCCGGAGATAAGCATAACTTCCTCGGTATCCGGGGAGTACACGTAGAGCCGCGCCCCCTTCTTCAGGTATTTGGTGCCCCGGTCTTCCGGATTGGTAAACTCAATAAAACTATCGCTGTTTCCCCTGGCCCAGGTTTTAAAAAGCTTTACGTGGCGCCGGTTCTGGTATTCGATTATCATTTCGCCTTCGTATTCGATGGTGCTGTAGACCTCGTTCTCGTCAACCCGGCGCAGAAGCTCCGCCGCGGAGGGCGTCTGCCCGTAAGCGGATAGCGCCGCCAGTACGGCGCACAAGCCTGCCAAACAAAACCTTTTTTCGTACATAACAAACCTCCATTCCTTACTTTTACTACCGGCGCAGCGCTTCAACCGGCTCCACAAAGGCGCTTTTTAACGAAGGGATAAGGGTACAGATCGAGGCGGCCAGTACGCCAAAGAAGAAACTCAAGAGCAGTATGTCCGCCGAAAAACGAAGGAACAGGGTTCCGGATATGGGGAATTCCTTAAAGCCCCCGCCGGTCATGGCGTTAAAATCCAGGGGGAAAAGGGAGCCGGTAAAGGTAACGATGCCTCCGGCCAGAACTCCCGCCAGGGCGCCAAGGACGCTGAGAAATACCGCCTCAAAGAAAAACACCGCCACTATTTCCCGGCGGCTCATGCCCAGGCTCCCCATCATGCCTATTTCCTTAATCCGTTCGTGAATGATCATCACCACCGTGTTTACGATAAGAAAACTCGCCACGATAAGGAACACCAGTTCTACTACCATGTATATAGCCATGCTCTGCCGCATCATCGACACAAAGTAATTGTCCCTCCAGTCGCGGACAACGTCCTCTTCCCCCAGCATATCCCGCAGTCGGGCGGCAAGCGCCCCGCTCTGCCCCTTTTCTCCGGCAAAGACAAAGATCTGCTGGGCGGCGTCCCCCAGCACCAGGAGGCGCTGGAGCCGGGTAAAATCCACAAGGATAATATCCTTGTCGTATTTCTGGTAATCGTACTCGAAGATGCCGGTAATCGCGGGGGCCCAGAGCTTATCGGAAAATTGGGCGGAAACGGTCTTGAGGGGGATCCGGTCGCCGATTTTAAGCCCCGTTTTTCCGGCCATGCCGGTACCGATGGCACATTCGTTGCTTCCCGCTTCCGGATAGCGGCCGGCGACCAGGCCGTCGGATCGCTTTGTCGCGTTAAAGGAATTAAGCGCCGTTTCTTCGGCTATGTTTATGCCCCAAAGAAAGGCGTGTTTAACGGTACTGTCCTGAAGGGTGGCGTAGGCGCTGATCCGGGGCAGGGCCGCCTTAACCCCCGGAACGGCGCGAATCTCCGCCGCCAGTTCCGCCGCGGATCTGCCCCCGGCCGCCGGGTGCTGGACGGGCAGGTATTCCTTGTCCGCCTCAAAGGCGGCGGAGACAACGCTTACGTGGCCGGTATCAAAAACCTGCACCAGTTCTTCTATGCTTTTTACCATTCCTCCTATCATGGATTGCATAAGGATGGTGAAAAACACCGCGATAGCCACCGCCACGATACACAGGACAGTCCGCCGCATGTTTCTAAACACGTTCCGCCAGGCTATGGCCGCCAGGATCCGGAACCCTCCCCCCTTGCCGGTATTCATCCCTTCCTCCTTTAAAAATCCCGCAGGCTTTCGGTAAGCGGCGTCTTAAGGATCCCCAGGGCCGGCAAAAGGGCCATGGAGGCGGCAATCAGCGTCGCCGCCGCAGCCGAACCGATGATCACCGGCCCGTTCCAGGCGGATCTGAACACGCCGTTTACCCGGTAACCGATATCCCCGCCCATGGTCTCGGTCATGGCGCTAAAATCTATGCCGTACTTCACCATAGGGATGTTGATCAGGCAGCCCAGGGCAAGGCCGGCCAGCGATCCGATAAGCCCCGCCATGCCGGCTTCGGCCGTCAGGGTAAAGACAAGCCGGGCGTCGCTCATACCCTGGGCCCGCATCATGCCTATCTCCCTGGTTCGTTCCAGGATGGCGAGAAGCATGGTGTTGGCGATCCCCAGGAAGGAAAGCACGAAGAGGATGAGCGTCATGATCCGGGTGCTCCAGTTATCCCCGGCGGCGGCGGCGATAAAATCCTTTACGTAGCCTTCCCAGCCGAAGATCCCGAGCTCGGGCGGCAGGGGCCGGCCAAGCTCCGCTTCCAGGGCGGCGGTAATGAATGACGGGGATTCGTACTTGCCCGGGAGCGCCGTGTCGCCGGCGTTTTGCCGCCGGATAACAAGTTCCGTCACTTTCCCTTCCAGCATGAGCCCCGCCTCGTCCTGCAATACGTCTATGGGTATGAAGGCGGTGTTGTTGTTAAGCTGGGGATTAGGCGCGTTGATGGTTCCCGCCAAAACCACGTCTATCAGCTGGTTCACATGCCTTACGGCGCCGGAATAATCCGCCCGCACCATGGCGGCCAGAACCTCCTCCGTCAGGGCCGGATCGCCGGCAGCCAAATACCAGGCCCTGGTAAGCTCATCGTACTCGTAGGCCCGGCGGAACAGTTCCGCTTCCCCGGCGCTGAACTTGGGCTCAAGATCGCTCTCGAACCTCTCCTGCCTTACCATGCCGGGGGCGGCCTTCAGGTCTATCACCGTGGAAATCCGGGCGTTCATGCGGCCCGCCTCCGCCAGCATGTTCCAGTACCGATCCCGGTCGGCCGGGGAGACATCCCTTCTCAGAAAGAGGCGTCCGTTCCCCCCGCTTTCCGGTTCCGCTTTGGGGGCGAAAAGCCCGCCCGGTTTTTTCCCCGCCCTTTCGTAGAGCGCCCGGACAAAATCCCCTTCCCCGGGCGGAAGCGCGGAGATTAGCTCTTCAAGTTCCTTCCGGGTGGGGCGCATGGGGATGCCCAGTTTCAGCTTATCCGCGGTCATGGTTCCCAGTATGATCTCGAAAGCCCCCTCCCGCAGGTAACGGCCGTTTTCAACGGAGCTGTCAATCCGCAGCACCCGGGAATCCGGGCGGGGATCAATGGCGTTGAATATTACCGGCGCGGAACCGGTTTCCGAAAAGAGGGTTCCGGCGAAGACGAAGCGGGGGGAGGAAACGTAGCCCGCCCGGTCCAGAGCCCCGGCGTAGCCCTCCCAGCCTCCGAAATTTTCGTACATAGGGCGGTCGTCCAAGTTCTCAAAGTAGAGCCTGGCCTGAAGCTTGGCCGCCCCGGTTTCGTAACTGACGATGTTCCGTTTCGAGTCTACCGTCATTCCCGCAATCCAGGCGTCCGCGAAGATATACACCGCCACGCTTACGGCGATAGCCAGAATGGACAGGACGGTCTTCACCTTATGCCGGGCAAGGTTACGGAAAGCCATGCGTATCATCACTTTACCCTGTCGCTTTCCACCTGGCCGTCCCGGATACGCACTACCCGGCGGGCATAGTCCATAACCATCTGATCGTGGGTGGAAAAAATAAAGCTGGTGCCAACGTTCCTGTTCAAGGCCAGCATGAGTTCCAAAATTTCCCGGCCCGTCGCGGAGTCCAGGTTGGCCGTCGGCTCGTCGGCAAGGATAAGCTTGGGCTGCTTTACCAGCGCCCGGGCGATAGCCACCCGCTGCTGCTGGCCCCCGGACATCTCCTTGGGGCGGCGCTTCGCCATGCCCCCAAGGCCGACATCGTGTATCGCCTTTTCGGTCCGTTCCCTTATTTCCCTTTTGTCCAGCCCAAGAAGGCTAAGGGGAAAGGAGACGTTCTCCTCCGCCGAAAGCACCGGGATAAGGTTGTAAGCCTGAAAGATAAAGCCGATGTGGCACCGCCGCAGCAGGGCAAGCTTTTTTTTCGGGAGCCGGCCCACATCTTCGCCGCCCACCAGCATAGTTCCCCCGCTAAGGGTATCGAGGCAGCCGGCAAGGTGGAGAAAGGTAGACTTGCCGCTCCCGGAAGGCCCCGCCAGGGCGGCAAATTCCCCGGCCTGGAATTCCAGACTCACCCCCCGCAGGGCGTGCACGGTCTGGCCGTTTAACCCGTAATCCTTAACCACGTTTTTCGCCTGTACCACCGTCACAGCAATCCCCCTTTTATTTTCCTGAACTAACAATTACCGAGCCGCAAGGAGGCGGAAATCCGGCCGCAAGGACGGCGCGCCTGCTTGGGAAGCCCGCCCGCTTGCCGCCCGGGCCCCGCGCCCGTATTGTGCTATTCATCTAGTACAATAATAAATGACCTAGTACAATATGTCAATCATTTTTCAGTTTTTTTTGAAATTTCCGTTGCTGATTTAAAAAACAGGCTTTAGACCGCTTTTCAAGGGGATTCGCGGCAATTTGCTATTTAGAGTCTGTCCATAATGTAGACACATTATGGACAGACTTCCTTGAAAACGCATTTTCGCAGCCTTTAGGCGAGAAAATGCAGGGTCTGTCCGCAAAGTAACCGACTTTGCGGACAGACACTATTTACCGTGAAGCACCCGGACGGGGCCTGCGCGCTTCGATCTGCGGGTTTACCCGGTATCAGGGCCCGTTCACACGAGAAGAATATGATATACTCAAGCCATGAAATTAACCAAAGAACAGCGGAAAAAAATTATTAACCTTTTTCCGAAACAGCGGGGAAACGTGAAAGTCGACAACAGCCGCCTCCTCGACGCCATAATCTATATCTGTGAAAACAGCTGCAAATGGCGGGCCCTCCCCGAGGCCTTCGGCCCCTGGCATACCATCTACGTCAGAATCAACCGCTGGGCAAAAAACGGCGTCTTGGAACGGATTTTTCACGCTCTCCGGGAGGAGGATAACGGTGG
>JAIRRU010000125.1 GCA_031255815.1 Treponema sp.
AGTAAGATAAACTTATGAAACAGTCTGTTTGGATTTTGGCGCTTCCCCTGCTTTTCGCGCTGTCCTGCGCGACAGAGCAGGCCGCGGTTCCGGAGGATCCCCCGCCCCAGAGCCCGGCGGAAACGGCCCCCGTCATCATGACGGAACCGGTTCGGGCGGAGCCGATCCAGGAAGAAGCGGTCAAAGAAGAACCTCAAGAGGAGCCTGAGGAGAAGCTTGCGGAAAAGCCCTTCGATCCCACAGGCGTTTCCCAGGAGGAATACGACACGGCAATCCAGGACATTCAGGGAATGATCCTTAAGCTGAACGACATTGTCCGGGAAAAAAACTTTAAAGCGTGGATGTCTTACCTGGCCGACTCGTCTATAGCGAAAATCAACTCCCGGGAATTTCTTGATGAAAAGGCGAACGATCTTTACCGAAAGAATATGTCCAACGCCGCGGTTCGCGGGCAGGATGTTTCCCGGGTCAGGAAGATAAATTTCCGCAATCCCCAGGATTACTTCAACTACGTGGTCGTTCCCTCCCACGCCAACGACCATGTGGACGAAATCGCCTTTAACTCCCAGACCCAGGTAACCGCCTATATCCGTGACGAGAAGGGACAGCGGCTTATCCTTTACGATTTGGAGCATATAGACGGCCAGTGGAGAATTATTATTGTAAGCTGAAGCCGTTCAGAAATTTTAATTTTTAGAACAGCTTCTTTAATATAGAGAGGAGAAACCGGGCCTTGGACAGGCCCGGCAAGTTAAAAAAGATAAAATCCAGGAGAAGGAGTAAAGATTCATGAAAATCGCGAGATGTTTTGTTGTGTTTTGCCTTTTGTTTGCCTGCGTTACAGCTTCGATGATGGGGCAGAACGCCGATCAGTCCGGGCGGGAAATGACGGTAGAACAGTCTTACCTCCAGGAGTCGGTGGAGATGATGATTATCCGGGAGCAGAGCCGCACCGACAGCCGGGATCAGAAGCTGATCGCCCTGGAGTACATCGGTGAAGCAATCGGCCGGGGCAACGCGGCCGGGGAAGTGCGCTCCGCCCTGGAATTTCTTTCCCTTGAGGGAACGGTAAACCAGGCCCGGGAAAACGGGCGTCTGGTCAACAATTATCCCGATGTCAGGGCCCGGGCCGCCGCCTATCTGGGAGAGCTGGGCAGCCCGGAGGCGAAAGACACCCTGATAAAGATCGTCATGGCCGACACGGAGCCGATGGTGCTTACCGAAGCGATAAAATCTCTGGCGAAAATCGGGATCAACGAAAACGAGGAGACGGTAAACGCCATCGCCTGGATCGTGTCCCGTTACGATGTCCTTAACCCGGATAACCTTCTGGCCCTTTCGGCCATTGAAGCCTTTGAGAAAATAGCCGAAAAGAACGGCGGGATTAAAGATCCCAATGCCATCCGGATGCTTATACGTATCGCCGACGGCCGTTACATTTCCCCGGTAAGGGATCGGGCAAAACAGGCTTTGGCCCAGTTCACCGGCCACGCCAGCCAGAAAAAACGGTAACCAGGTAAAAAGCGGGACTGCCGGAGCCGTCCCGCTTTTACATACCGGAAACGAAGCCCCCCTGCAAATTTTAAACCCGGTTTTACCATGAAAATACAAAACCCTTATAAAGCGGGCGGCGTCTGGCTGAAAGGCAACTTGCACACCCATACAAACGCGAGCCCCTGCGGTCATTACCCCCTGGAAGAGATTGCGGCCACCTACAGCGACCGGATCATGAAATACGATTTTCTCGCCGTTACCGATCACCTGCTTATAACCGACGTGTCGGCGGTGCAGGGGATGAACGGCCTGGTGGTCTTTAGCGGGGCGGAATTCAAGAAGGAAGCCCGGCAGACCCTGGGCATCAACATCAGTTCCTATGACGACGACGGGTTTGACAAGACAAACCACCAGCGGATCTTTGACGAGGTCAGGCGCCAGGGGGGGATCAGCATTATCTGCCACCCCCATCTCTACGAGGAAGGGTACTGGCCCCTGGAACGGCTCCTGGAGCTTACAGGCTACACGGCCCTGGAAATATACAACCACAACGTAAAGATGAACAATGCCGGGCGGGCAGTAGCCACGGATCTCTGGGACGCCCTTTTAAGCGCCGGCCGCCGGGTTTGGGGCATCGCCTCCGATGATTTTCACCACCGTTCGCGTTACGGCGGCGGCTTCATCGCAGCCCTGGGGGAGGAAAAGTCCGCCTCCGCCATCCTCGGCGCCCTTGAGAAGGGGGCCTTCTACGCGTCCTCGGGCATTGTCCTTAAGGACATCGGGGTAAAGGGCGGGAGCATCTCCCTTACCGCGGCTTCCGGGCGGGTAAAGGGTACGGTCTTCCGCTTTATCGGGAAAGACGGAAAGCTCCTTAAAGAGGAAAGGGCGGCGGAGCCGGAAGCGGCGGCCAGCTATACGCCCCGGGGCGACGAAAGCTACGTCAGGGTAGAGGCCTGCCGGGAAGACGGGGCCCGGGCCTGGACTCAGCCGTTTTGGATAGAGTAGGCGCTTTCCCCGGATTTTTTCCGGCGGCTCAGCCGGTATTCGCCGGGCGTTTGGCCTTCCATCCCCTTGAATTTCTTGATAAAGCTTGAAGTCTGAAAATATCCCAGCTGCCCCGCAATCTCGTTTACCGGCATTCCGGTAAGGCTGAGCAGTTCCTTCGCGTAGCCGATTCTGAGGGCGCTGATATAGGCGGCAATACTTTCACCCGTGGAGGACTTGAACTGGTGGCTCAGGTTTGAGACGGAAAGGCCGAACTGATCCGCTACGGTCTGGACGCAAAAACCGCTGTCCCGGTAATGCTCCTCAATGTATTTAAGGGTACTGTTCCGGTTTGCCTTGACCCCCGCATCACGGGTAATGGCCCGCATGGCCTCCCGGGAGAGGGAGACAACGATGTCTATCAAATTTTCTACCGGGTGATCCGAATTTTCCAGAAAGAGACGCTGGTGTTTCTTGATAATGCCTACCGCGACGGCGTTCTTTGTCTTGTAAATTTCCCTGATAAAGATGTTGATGATGTCGTAGCAGAGGCACACGGCAAAAAAGTAACTGGTATGCTTGTTCTTTACCGTGTCTATCAGCTCCGATACGATAAAGTCTACCTTGGTCGCCTTTTTTTCCCCGATGGCGTCTTCCAGGGTGTTCAGCTCCACCCGCAGGTAGGGATAATCGGGAATTTCCTCCGGAATCATCTCCTGGAAGCCCAGGGTCTTCCGGGCGTTCTGCCGGATCCGGTAACGCAGGGCCAGCCTGGCCTGAAAGTAGGAACGGGAGATGTCTTCTATGCGTTCCACACGGTCCCCGTAAGTCGCGCTGATCTCCAGAGCGGCTTCCCTGCCGGCCTCGCCGCAGATGTTCTCCAGAATTTCCCGCAGGCCGGGGGCCTCCCCGCGGCAGACAAAGATCCCGATGAAACTGTTCTTTTCAAGATAATCCAGCAGGTAGACTGTAAAAGGACAGGAGAAAAGGTGTTTCCCCAGGAGCCGCCCGAATTCTTCCCTGGGGATAAGCCGCTCCCCCTCAAGCCGGAATATCGCCACCGTATACCAGCCTCCGCCGGCGTCAATACCGGCCTTCTGGAGCAGCAGCGGATTCGCCTGGGCGCTTCCCTTGAGCAGGCGGAACAGTATTTCGTCCCGGAGGTACCTTTTGTTCCTGTCCTCCAGGGCCTGGTTGGTTCTGGTGATCTTCTCCAGGGTTTCCTGTATCAGATCGATATCGCTCAGAGCCCCCACCCCCCCGGAGAGTACAGCGCCCTGCTCCCGGGAATACCGGATGATCCGCTGGATGGGCTTGTAGTTGCAGCGCATCAGAAAGAATATCAGGAAGGAACCGGAGATCATGATCAAAAGGAGGATGCAGAAAAAGACGGTGGTATGTTTATTCACCGCCCCGGAAAGTTCCCGCCGGGGAATCAGGGACAGGTAGCTCAGTTTGTTTTGGGGGGATGTCCAGAGGGCGCAAAAGTATTCTTCCCCCTCAAGCCGTAGCGTGGCCGCGCCGTCCGTCCGGAACCCCCGTTTGTCCAGAAATTGCCGGATAAGCCCCTCGCGGGAGGGATCGAGGGCGTAGATAATCCGCCCCGTCTGGTCGATAAGCGCCGCGTTGGAAGGGCGGTAGGGGATAAGGGCCTCCAGGGGGCGTTCAAAGATGTCCTTCCGGACGAGGATGGCCAGCACCCCCTTGGAGTGGGTAAGGGAATTGGGGTAAGCGGTAACGCAGGTAAGCAGGGAACGATCCTGATTGAACAGGTTCACGGTGGTTTCGGGTATCCAGAGCCGGCCCGCGGCCCGGGAAAGGGTCTCCGGCAGAAAACCGTCTTCCAGTTCCGGATAAACCGGCCCGTAGCGGGAAAAACTTTCCAGGGAAAGAAAGTAGGAAGGGCTGTAGAAATAAGGCGAATCCCGGTTAAAAAACCAGATGTCGAAGATAAATTCGTTGGTGCTGGAGTAGAAACTCAGCAGTTCCCGGGCGGAAAAGTAGGACAGTATCCGGGGCTTATCCTCAAAGCTGCTGTCGGAAAACTGCCGGGAAGAGAGGATCTGGGAACTTATGGAGTAGAGGTTATTTATCTGCAGATCGATTGTGGCGTAGGCGTTGTAGAGATTCTCCTCCGTCTTTTCCCCAAGCTGGCGGGAGTAGGCGGAGAGAAAGATGGTTTTGTAGAGAACGCTGAAAAGCGCCGCCGGGAGGATCAGGCAGAGGATATACGAAAAAAGATAGTTGGTAAAAGAACGCCGGAATATTCCGCCAAACCGTGAGGCGGAAAGGCTCTTCCGGAATATCCGGCTAGCAGGCACGAGTCAGGCTTTCCAGATACGCCGCCAGCCCCCGCACATAGTCCAGTTTCAGCCGCAGCACTTCCAGGGGCACGTTTCCGGTGGTTCCGGGGATCTCAAAGTTAAACAAACCCTCATAGCCGCTTCCGCCAAGGGCCCCCATGAATTCCGCCCAGGGTACCGTTCCCCTGCCGAAGTAAGGCATAAAATGCTGATCGTAGTAGCCCTCGTTGTCGGCGATATGGAGGGCATGGAGCAGGGTACCCGCCTCCGCGACAAAGGCGGCGGGATTGCCCCCCGCAAGGTTAAGGTGCCCCGTGTCCAGGCAGATCCCCATGTTATCTTCCCCGGCATAGGCGATAAGGCCCAGGAGGAGCTTGGCGTCCCGATCCCGGAGGAGGTTCTCCAGGCAGATCCGCATGTCCGTTCCGGCGATGATCTTCTTCAGCTCCTTAAGGGCTTCCCCGCGTTTTTCCAGCAGCAGGGCCGGCGGCATATTTACGGCAGGGCTTTTCCCGTAGTGGAGGACGCAGTTCTTTATACCGACGGCGTTGAACAGTTCCAGCCACACTTTAAGGCCCTCCAGATCCGCGGAATTGAGGATGTCGGCGCCCAGGTTGAGGTGGCCCTGGAGGACGGCGATCCCCAGATCCTCGGCGCGCTTACGGTACGCCGCCCCGGTTGGCGCGGGCTTCCCCCGCTTAAGGAGGATCTCCCCGTCTTCGGTAGAAAATTCCAGATAGCGGAAACCGCTCCGGGAAAACTCCGCCAGCCGATCCTCCGGCTCCAGTTCCCTAAAGTAACACGACCACACGCTGATTTTCAGTTCCATGCTTTCCTCCGGATGAATAGAGCTAAAACCCAAGCGGGGTTTTAGCGATGTTCTATTATTGATCCCGCCCGGGGAAAACGCAATATACGGGGTTTAGTTAATATTTGATCGGAAATAGTGAAAATTTGAATGCCGGCGCCGGAATACCGGAGATCGGGAATAAAGCTGTTCAGAAACTTCAGTTTCTGAACAGCAAGCGCTTAACAACGGCAAAACGCGGAACATTCTGCAGGACTTGTTCGGGAACCCAACCGGGTTCTCGAACAAGTCTATTATTTTTTCTTTGCGAAAGAACTGGC
>JAIRRU010000244.1 GCA_031255815.1 Treponema sp.
GCCCGGATCATGAACGAAGTCAATACCTACATCACCGAAATGACCACCAAGTTCATTCTGGGAACGGAGCCGCTCGGTTCCTACGACAGCTTCATCGCCACCGTCAGGCGCATGGGCATAGAGCGGGCCGTGGAGATTGAAAACGCGGCCCTTGCCCGGTATAATAACCGCTAGACGCCGCTTGCGCGTTAAGGAAACGGCGCGGCCGGACGGTCATGCCGTTTCCGCGCGGCGCCTTAATCGCCGGAAGCCCGGGAGGGTGTATGAATTTAAACGGCCTTATTCAACCGAGGCTTGAGCGGATAAAAAATTTTTACGCCGGCTCCCGGGGCGTTCTTATCAACGTGGGCGGCATAGGCGGTCTCAGGACGCTGCCGGGCCGCCCCCTTAACAGTTGGAATTTCCCGGAGGATCTGCGGCCCTACCTGGACGCGGGCATCGGGCAGGCGGAACTGCACTGGGCCCAGCGCCAGGAACTGGACGACGACCTGCTCCCTTCGGTATACCCCTGGTTCGGCATTGCGGAGCACAGCGCCATTTTCGGGGGAGAGATCAAGTTCGAAGAGGTAACCAGTTACCATGTGCCCCTTATTCGGGACTGGGGTATGCTGGATTCCCTCGTTCTTTCCGGGGACAGCAAATGGTTCCGTATGCTCATGGACGGCTTTGAGTACCTGAAAGAAAAAACCGAAGGCCGCTTCCTTTTGCGGCTCAGAGGCTCCTACGCCCCCCTGGACATGGCCATGGTGCTGAGGGGGATGAACAACTTTTTAACCGACATCTACGATTACCCTGACGAACTGAACCGCCTGCTTGACTTGAGCGTAAAGGCGATAAAATGGTCTTTTGAGAATCAGCAGAAGATAGTGGGGCAGCTTGAAGGGGGTTACCTGACCGGGATGTCGGTCTGGGTTCCCGGAAATTCGGCGGGGCATATTTCGGAAGACGCCTCGGTGCTCTGTTCCCCCGATGTTTACCGGGAATTCGGCAGGCCCTATACCGCCCGGCTCTGCGCGGCCTACGACAATATGCTGATGCACCTCCACGGCGCGGGGAAACATGCCTTTGCCGGTATCGTTTCCGTTCCCGGTATTAACTGTGTGGAACTTTCCAACGATCCTAACTGCCCCGGCGGTCTTGAACTCCTTAAGGAATACGGAGATATTCTTGAAGGCAAGGTGATCCTGCTTCACCTTAACCGGAAAGAGATAGAAGAGAACCGTTCCTTTCTCGCGTCAAAAAAACTAATCATAGATTACGAGGCCTCTTCTCTGGAGGACGCGAAATCGGCGGTAGAAATGGTGCGGAACTCCGTTTCCTAAAAATCCGGGGTTAAGGAGAAAAGGGTGACATCAAGAGAACTGGTGCTCAGGACGCTGGAATTTGATAACCGGGATCGCCGCGCGCCGCGGCAGCTTTGGACGCTGCCCTGGGCCGGCCAGCACTACCCTGACGAATTAAACGCCCTGGGGCGCGATTTCCCTTCCGATTTCGGAAGCCCTCCGGTTAAACTTGCCGAACAGCCTGCCGGGAGGGGCGATCCGTATATAGTAGGCGAATACGTTGACGACTGGGGCTGCCGTTTTGTTAATTTGCAAAAAGGCGTCCACGGGCAGGTGAAAGATCCCATCGTCCCGGCTGAGGACGAGGGCTGGGAAGATCTGAGCGGGGTGCATATCCCCACGGAATGGCTGTCCTTCGACTCAGGCGAAGCCGGCCGCTATTGCGCGTCTACGGATAAATTTGTTCTCGCCGGCTGCTGCCCGCGGCCCTTTGAGCAGCTCCAGTTTATTAGGGGTACGGAAAACCTGATGATAGACTTGGCCCTGAAACCGGCGGGACTGATGCGTTTTATCGGAAAGATGCACCAGTTTTACTGCGAGCTTCTTGAAAAGTGGGCAAAAACGAAAGTTGACGCTTTAAACTTTATGGACGATTGGGGTACCCAGAAAAGCCTTCTCATTTCGCCGGACACCTGGGTTGAAATTTTCAAGCCCCTCTACAAAGATTACATTGATATAGCCCATCGCGCGGGCAAGAAAATATTCATGCACTCCGACGGTCACACCCTGGCGATCTACCCCCACCTTATCGAATTGGGCCTCGACGCCTTCAATTCGCAGATCTTCTGCATGGGGGTGGAAAACCTGGCGCCTTTCAGGGGGAAAATCACCTTTTGGGGCGAAATGGACCGCCAGCATCTTCTGCCTTCGGGTACCGCCGCCGAGATCCGCGGCGCGGTCAGACAGATCTACGAAACCCTCTGGCAAAACGGGGGCTGTATAGCCCAATGCGAATTCGGCGCCGGAGCCAAACCCGAAAACGTACGCGCCATGTTCGCCGCCTGGGACGAGTTTACCGGAGGGAGCCGGAAGACCCGCCGGCTTGCAGGCCTGTAAAAGGAGCCCTTACGGTTTGGATCAGTACCGCGAATACAGGGAAACTTTTTCGGCGCCTGTTTTTGCCGGGCACCGCGTAAGCCATACCGATGAGAAGCGGACTTTTCACATCCACTACGAGCTTGAGCTGCTTCTTATTTTGTCGGACGGTATCCGCTGCAGGGTGGGGGACAAGGCATACTACCCGGTAAAGAATACCCTGCTTATATTCAACAACATGGATCTGCACCATATAAGCCTTATACAGCCGGACTGCGTCAGTAACAGATACGTGCTGTACTTCAAGCCCGAATACATTTCCCCGTTTTCCTCGGCGCAGACGGATCTTCTGGAATGTTTCTTTTTCCGGCCCTTTGCCGATCCTTTTCTCCTGCCCCTCTCCGGCGAGGATGCCGGGGGGCTTGTCGTTCTGTACGAAAACCTTATTGCCGCCACCGGCAGCGCGGGTTTCAAAAGCGATGCTTTTGGCTGCGATTTACAGGCAAAGTTCATCCTGGGGAGCCTTCTTATCAAGGTAAACGCCCTGTACCGGCAGGCGCACAGCATAACTACCGATTTTATCGGAAGGGACTGCGGCCGTATATATGAAATTATTAACTATCTGCACCAAAATTACATTAACGACATATCGCTGAGTTTACTCGCAAAAAAATTTGCCATCGACAAGTTCTATCTGTGCGCGCTTTTCAGAAAGGTAACGGGCCTGTCCCCCATACAGTATCTTATAAACTGCCGCCTTATGAAAGCCAAGGAACTTCTTTTGCGGAATTACTCCGTCGACGAGGTCTGCGATTTGGCAGGGTACAATAACCTGTCGCATTTCAGCCGCTCCTTCAAGCAGCACACCGGACAAAGCCCCAAACAGTATCAGCTTAACGCCCCGAAATAGAGTCTGTCCATAATGTAGACACATTATGGACAGACGCGAAATAGGCCGCAAAAACCCCACGTATTGCATAAATTCCTGCATAAAACGCAAAATTTTTTTTGCTCCCCCGTTTAAGCTTGTATCGAAACTCGAAATCCGGCTTATAGAGCTGCCGGGAGATTGAGCCGCGAACGGCACGAACCACACTAACGCGGGTTAAAAACCCCTCGGACTCAAGGAAATCCGGATGAAGTATCGAGGTTTTCAATGTAAAAGTTCGTGCGGTTAGTGTGGTTCGTGGCTATCCCTTTATCCGTACTTTTAGCCTAAACAGAGTGCTAAGGGCCTGTTCCTAACGCGCCCGCGGTATGGACAGACTCTAAGCAGCCGGATATAAATTGTAACTTAGATTGTAAGTTAGAAGGACTGGCGGTTTATGCGTTTTTCATTTATGAGTTTTTCGACTCCCAAACTCACCCTCAGGGAGGCGTTGGACGCCGCAAAACGTTTCGGCTACGACGGTTTTGAGCCCAGGCTCGAATCCGGGCACGCTCACGGTGTGGAAACCGGCGCGTCGGCGGCGTTTCTGAAAGAAGCGGAGGCCATGGCCCGGGAAAGGGGCCTGGAGTTTGCCTGTATAGCGACCTCTTGCAGGCTTGCCGATCCCTCGGTAAAAAGCGGGCAGATCGACGCGGGGAAACGGGCCGTGGATCTTGCCCGCGCCCTGAACTGCCGGGCCATACGCGTTTTCGGCGGAAAGATCCCCGACGGCCTTTCCCGGGATAAGGCCGCGGAGCTCATGGCCGGATCGGCGGCGGAGCTTGCCTCTTACGCCAAGGGCGCCGGGGTGGCGGTGTGTATAGAAACCCACGACGACTGGTGCGATCCGGCGGATGTGGCGGCTGTCGCAAAAAAGTCGGGCGCTTTCGTCAACTGGGATATTATGCATACGCTTCTGAGCGCCCGGTATACGGCGGAAAGATCCTTTGAACTGCTCAAGCCCTATATCAGGCATGTCCATGTTCATGACGGGTACCGCGAAGGCAAAAACTTGCTGTTTACCCCTATAGGGAAAGGCAAAGTAGACCACGCCGCGCCGGTAAGCCTGCTGAAAAAAGCAGGTTACGACGGCTTTATAAGCGGCGAATGGATAGATTGGGAAGACGGAGGGATCCATCTCCCCAGGGAACTGGCATTGCTTAAAGCATTGGAGGAATAATGTTTACATTAACGGGTTTTGCCGACGAGATTTCCCCTGATCCCGCGGAGCAGGCGGAAGCCTTTCGGGACATGGGGATCAGGTATCTGGATTTTCGGGGCGCGTGGAAGAAAAATGTTCTGGAATTAACCGACGCCGAGCTGGACGAATACCGGCGGATCCTGTCGGATTACGGTATCGGCGTCTCGTGTATCGGTTCCCCGGTGGGGAAAACCGGTATAGACGAAGATCCCGCGGCGCATGAAAAACAGTTCAACCGGGCCGTGGAAGTCGCCCTGCGTTTCGGCGTAAAGTACATCCGGGTTTTTTCGTTTTATCTAAAGCCGGAACAGCGGAACGAAAGCGCCGTAAAGGAGCGGATTTTTAAGCGCATCCGCTCAATGGGCGAAACCGCCGCGGCGAACAAGCTGGTTCTGGTTCACGAAAACGAAGCGGATATTTACGGCGAGGGCTCCGGCGCCTGCAGGGAACTCCTGGACGCCCTGGCTTCCCCTTCCTTCCGGGCGGTGTTCGACCCCTGCAATTTCATAATGGCCAACGAGGCGCCTTTTACCGAGTGTTTCCCCCGGATTGCCCCTTACATTGAGTATCTTCACATCAAGGACGCGCTGCGCGAAACAAAGGTAATCGTAAAGGCCGGGGAGGGGGACGGCGAAATCCGCGAAATATTAAACAGCCTGCGGAACCGATCCCTGTTTGTTTCTCTGGAACCCCATCTGGCCCTGGCGGGCCGGAACGCCGGTTTCAGCGGCCTGGATCTTTTCCGGGGGGCGCACCGGGCCCTGGTAACCATCCTGGATGAACTCAAGATAGAGTACTGCTGAGGGGGAATCATGAAGCCTTTACGGACAGCTATACTGGGATACGGCAGGAGCGGCAGCACCCTTCACGCGGGACCCGTCGGGGAACTGCCGGACTTTGAACTTGCCGCGGTTTGCGATATCGACGGCCAGGCCAGGGAAAACGCGGCTAAGCGTTTTAAGTGCCGGCTCTTTGAGAAATACACCGATCTTTTTGATCTGGGCCTGGATCTGATTGTGATTGTAACCCGCAGTTCTCAGCACAGCGAAATGGCCTGCGCCTGCCTGGAGGCGGGGATCAATGTGCTGGTTACCAAGCCCTGGGCCCTCAACGAGGCCGAGGCCCTGAATATGATTCAAGCTTCCCGAAAGTCCGGGGCGAAACTCCTGCCCTGGCTGCCCGCCCGCTGGGGTGAAGATCTTGCCGCCCTGCGGGAACTGACCGCCTCCGGGGCTATCGGAAAGGTCTTTATGATCCGGCGGAGCGTATTCACCTTCGGCGTCCGCTGCGACTGGCAGACCGAAAAGCGTTACGGCGGCGGCTATCTTCTGAACTGGGGCCCCCATTTGGTGGATCAGCCTGTTCAGCTGGCGGGCGCGCCGGTGCAAAAGATCTACGGCGTGATGAAACAGGTTATCAATCCCGGGGACGCCGAAGACGTTTTTTTCGCGGTGATGAACACCGGGAACGGCGTTACTATCGTTACCGAATTCAACTTCGGCGCTTCGGCGCTGCCCGACTGGCTAGTCCTGGGGGATCGGGGCAGCATTGTTGTCCGGGGCCGGGAAATAGAGATCCACGCGGCGGCCTTTCCCGAAAAAATCGATCCCTCAAATTACCGGAACGCCGTGGATGTAAAAGTTACCAAAACCAGCGTTTCCGGAAACCTGTACGGCGACGAAAGGATCGTTTACCGGGAAATCGCCGGAGCCCTGCGGGGCGAAGCGGCCTATCCGGTAACGCCGGAAAGCGCTCTGGCTCTGACACGAACCCTTGACGCCATACGGAAATCGGCGGAAACCGGGGCGGCGGTCGGGCTTTAGGCCCGGCGCGGGAAAGATACGGAACGCCCATTCGGCGCTAATTCGGAAGGAGGGGAGTATGGAAGAACGGCTCAAGGCGTTTTACGACGAGCTTTACGGGATCATCGCGGAACGGGCCGCCGAATACGGGCGGAGCGTTGAAGATCAGTGCGCGGTTTGGGAGGGCCGCGTCCCCGAACGGCAGCCCCTGCTCCTTTCAGGCGCCCTGCCAAAAACGGCCCGGGCGGGGGACTGGCCCCGGTTTAGCACCCGGGAGATACACTTCGACAAGGACAAGATGCTCATCACCGGGATGATGGGCATGGCGTCCGCGGCCCTTGGCGGAATGCAGTCCGTCCCTTCCCTGCGGGCCAACATGGGCTGCGGCATCTTCCCCAGCCTCTTCCCCGGCATCGTGTCCCAGCTCTTCGACGATCAGCGTATGCCCTGGATAACCGAACACCTGGACAAGGATACCATCAAAAAGCTGAAAGCCCGGGACATCAAACTGACCGACGAATTCAAACTGGGCCTTGAACATATGGCCTACATGGCCGAAATGATCGAGGGCACCGGAACCTACGTTTTCCCCCTGGATCTTCAGGACGCGATAGACATTGCCCACCTGGTTTACGGGGACGATTTTTTCTACGATCTGTACGACGACCCTGATTTTATCCGGCATCTGCTGGATCTCAGCTGCCGGGCGGTGGAGATAGGCATAAGCGAATGTTTAAAGATCATTCCCCACGCGGAAAAAGTGGTAACCCACTACAACCAGCTTGCCATGCCCCGATCCGGCGGCGGCGTCAAGTTCAGCGAAGACACTTCCACCCTCCTCAGCCCCGAACATATCGAGGAATTTACGATTCCCAGCCTGAAACGCCAGCTTGAGTTCTCGGGCGGCGGCTACGTGCATTTCTGCGGCAACAATATCCACCTTATGGAAGCGGTGGTAGCCCAGGAGGGCGTCCGGGGCCTCAACTTCGGCAACCCGGAAAAGTACGATATGGAAGAAGTGCTGCGCCGCCTCGCGAAAGCCGGAAAAGTGTACTACGGTTCGATCCCTAAAAGCCCGGAGGAAACTTACGAGTCCTACTTTACCCGCCTGCTTAACGCCGCGAAGGATCCGGGAGGCTGCTGCCGGCTGCTCCTCAGCCTGGGCGCGGGGGAGGGAGAAGCCGCCGGGATCAGGGCCGCCTGGGAAAAAGCCTGCGCGGCGGTTGAGGCGCTGTTACCTGCTTAGGCTAAGAGTACGGATAAGGGGATAGCCGCTAACCGCACGAACACCACGAACTTTTACGCCGAAAACTTCGATACTTCATCTGGATTTCCTTGAGTCCGAAGAGTTTTTAATCAGGGTTAGTGCGGTTCGTGCGGTTCGCGGCTCAATTTTTTGGCAGCCTGGTAAAGCCGGCGGGTTTATCAGACATTTTAGGGTAATCAAGCTGCCGGCCTAATCCGGCCCTATCAGGCCAGGGTGGCCAGCATCGGGATGTCTACTTCGTAACGGAGGGGGGCCCCGTCAAGGAAGCGCTCGAATTCCTCCGCCATATAATCCCCCATCCTGATCAGCTCCCTGCCGCCGGAACCGGCAATGTGGGGGCTCAGGATTATGTTGTCCATCGAAAGAAAGGGATGCCCCTTTTCAACCGGTTCGGGGTAGCTTACGTCCAGCAGGGCGGTACGGCCGGGCTTCTCGCTGAAGGCCCGGGCAAGATCCGCTTCAACAAGCTGGCGGCCCCGGCCGGTATTGATAAACACCCCGTGATCATCCATCAGGCTAAAATGTTCGTAGCGCAGCATCCCCCGGGTTTCCGGTTTGTCCGCCAGGTGGTTTGAAATGGTAAAACAGGAAGAGAAAAGCTCTTCCAGGCTTTCGCGTTTCCGCGCCCCCAGGGAAGCCGCGGCCGCGGCGTCCATGAAAGGATCGAAAAGCTCTATCTTGAGGCGGTAATCCTTCAGTCTGGCGATAAGCCCCCGGCCGATTTTTCCCGCCCCGATAATGCCCACCGGGGTGTCGAAGTTGCCCGGAAAGGCCCGGGAATGTTCCTTGGCCTCGGCGTGGCGGCCCGCGCTGTAGAGCCGGGAAGCGCCGAAAAAGCCCTTGTTTGCCAGGAGGATCTGGGCCGCCGTGTATTCGATAACCGGCACGGCATTGGCTTCCGCGGCGCTGAAAACCCGCACGCCCCGGGAGAGAAAGGGAAGCGCGAAATTCTGCACCGATCCTGCGGCGTAGAACAGGGCCTTTAACTCCGGAAAAAAGGCGGCGATCTGCTCTTCGTCGAGGGCGGGCATACCCCAGGTGGAAAAAATAAAGGAGACCTCGCCCAGCTCCCCGCGCCTTTCTTCAAGCCCGGCAGGATCTGCCAGGGGGGCTAAGAGTTCCGCATTTCCGGCGATCCGGTCCAGCGCCTGACGGCTGTACACCCGGTTCAGCAGCGTATCGATTCTGAGACCCATGAAAAGCGCTTTCATCGAAGGTTCCCTCCAAGCCCCCCGGCCCTTAAGCAGAGGCCGCTCCAAAACTTCAGTTTTCGGAACAAGCTCAGCATACCGTTTGTTATCTTCTGGTTCAACCGCGCAAAGGCGGATTGCGGCAGGCCCCCGTTCGGGCGCTTCGCGGTGAATGTTAAATTGCCGCGGGAGGAAGAAACTTTCCCAAAAACCGAAGTTTGGGAAAGCCGCGGAACTAAGTTTTTCTTGTTTGTCCTTCGATTTGGTGCTATGCTACCCTGGTACCGTTGGCGCTGTTCCGGGATTCCTTTTTTTGGAACAGTTCAACAGGGTACCAACAACTTGTTTGCGGAGGAGGAAAGAAGAATGAAGAAAGCGTGCGTATTGCTTCCAGCGCTGGTTCTGGCAGCAGTTCCCTTGTTTGCCAGAGGCGAGAGCCAGACTCCAGGCGGAGCCGGGGTTCAGACCCAACCCGGGGGGGGGGTAAGCTACCCGCTTGAAACCAATGTAACCCTCACCTATTGGACCGCCCTGACTTACAATCTTCAGGCCAATTTTACCAATATGGGGGATACCCCCTATGCCAAAGCCTGGGAACAAAAGACCGGGGTCAAGGTCCGGTATCTTCATCCGCCCATCGGCGGGGAAAATGAGCAATTCAACCTGATGGTAGCCAGCGGGGAATTGCCCGACATCATCGACCGCGACTTTCTCGCTTATCCCGGCGGGCCGGAAAAGGCGATCAGCGACGGGGTTATTACCAATCTGAACGATACCCTGGCGAGGCATGCCCCCAACCTGGCAGGGTGGCTTAAGGCCCACCCCGATTATGATCGCATGGTAAAAACCGACGAGGGAAATTACTATGTCTTCCCCTTTATGCGGGGGGATGTGGGGCTCTGTATCTGGCAGGGGATCCAGATCCGCAAAGACTGGCTGGATGAACTGGGCCTCGCGGTTCCTCAAACCTATGACGACTGGCGTAACGTGCTTACCGCTTTCAAGCAAAGGAAGAATTCCCCGGCGCCTCTCTGTATTCCCTGGAACAACACCAGTTTTCTCTACGGATACGGAGTTGACCGGAACTTCTTTGTAGGCGCCGACGGAAAGGTGCAGTACGGCAGCACCGATCCGGCTTTCAGGGAATACCTGGAAATGATGGCCCAGTGGTACCGGGAAGGGCTCCTCGATCCCGATATGGCGACTCTTTCCGCCCAGCAGATCCAGACGCGAATCGCCAGCGGCGTCTCCGGCGCCTTCCACGGCAGTCTGGGGGGGAATATGGGCGCGTGGACTCCCGCGGCCAGACAGACCACGCCCCAATTTGAACTCCTGGCGGTAAAAGGCCCCACCAAACAGCGGGGGCAGGAGCCGATCCTGCTGAATATCGACAACCCCTACTACGGGGCAAACAGCGCGGCCATCAGCGGCGCTTCCAGGAATGTTGAAATCGCCGCCCGGCTCCTGGACTACAATTACGGCCAGGAAGGCTATATGTTCAACAATTTTGGCGTTGAGGGCGTCTCTTACAATATGATAAACGGGTATCCAACCTTTACCGATCTTGTCATGAGGAACCCCCAGGGCTGGCCCGTGTCCCAGGCCATGTCCGCCCATGTCCGTTCTTCCTACGGCGGCCCCATGGTTCAGGCCATTGAGTACTTTCAGCAGTACATGGCTCTGCCCGAACAGAAGGCCGGCCCGGACAACTGGGCGATAAAGGAGCCCTTCAAACACCGGCTGCCCCCTATTACCCCCACTCCGGAGGAAAGCCGGGAATTTGCCCAGATCATGAACGAGATCAACACTTACACTGACGAGATGATCACCAAGTTTATCCTGGGTACCGAGCCTCTTTCCAGTTGGGATACCTTTGTAAGCACTATCAGGCGCATGGGTATAGACCGGGCTCTGGCAATTCAAAACGCCGCCCTTACCCGCTACAACAGGCGCTAAGGCTTTAAGGGGACTGTCCCGAGGGACGGCCCCCTTTTTGATCTGTTTTTGGAAGATTCCGTCTTTCCCGTTACATCTGAGCGTTTTCCCCAGGGAGGATTCGAACCCCCACAAGCAGATCCAGAGTCTGCCGTGCTACCATTACACAACCGGGGAATGGATTTCAACTGCCAGGGCGCATTGAAAACCGTCTAAGCCTAAATCTTATAAACCGGGCGGATTTTTGTCAACTAGAGGCATCTCGCTAGGCAGGGCATCGGCGTTTACTCTGATAACAAGGCCTCATAAAGGAAATCTGAATCCAGGGCAGCGTGCATCATGCGGCGTTTGGCGCTGACCCGTTTCTTCTCCATCTTCATTTTCTTCAGCCGGTGCAGGGCCATCTTCCGCAGGATATTCAAATTCAGCGCCGCATTCCCGGTCCTCACCCGACACTCGTCTTCCCGAAACACGATGTCCAGCATCCAATGTAACTGGTTTTCTATAGACCAGTGCCCCCGGATGTCGGTCAGAAATTTCTGTGCAGAGAAATCTCCGCTTGAGATGTAATACTGGTCGGTTTGTACCGTCTCTTTCCCCTTTTCCTTCCTGAACGTCCGATATTGTACTATCGCCTTGAGATCTTCCCACGCCTCCCGCCTCTCCAGCCATTCAAGACCCGTCACGGTCCTGATTTCCCGCCGCTCAACTCGCCCGTGTCCCTGCTCTTCCGCCCCCTGCCACACATCATCGGGCAGTTCCCGTATCTCCCCGCGCTCCATGCCTTCAAAATAATCTTTGATGTCCTCATACAGCGTCGGCTGGTTCTCTTTCACCGCAAGAATATAGTCCGCACCCTTCTCCCGTATCTTCTTTGCTATTTCCTTCTGGCAACCCATCGCGTCCGCGGTAACCACGTCTCCTTTCACATCTAAAATATCCGGCAGCTTCGGTACCGCTTTGATTTCATTGCTCTTCTTTTCGGCCGCCAGTTGCCCCAGCGTCAATCCGTGCTCCCCTATCCATGCGCTCACCACATGAAACCCGCTCCCCCGTATCGTTTTTCCGTCTATGTTGACCAGCCGCGCCCCTTCTCCCTCTCCTTTCTTACGAATCTTCACGTCCGCAAGCCGGTTCTCCAGCCCTTCCCGCAATTCCAGCGGGTTTAAGCATTGCAGTACCCGCCGAAACGCCGATTCATCCGGTATCCCGCCGGGCAATTCCAGAAACTTTTTAAAAAAATCCAGCTTCAGTCTCCCGAATTCCTCCATCTCTTCGTAATCTTCATACCCGCACAGGGTCGCCGTAAAGACTATGACGATTATGTCTGTCAGTTTGTGCCGGATATTCCCGTATGCCGTCCGTCGCGGATCGTTTATCTCGTCCAGATAATCCACGACCCGCGCCAGATCATGGATACTTATGTTCCCCATCATTCCCCTCCAACAGATTATGATGGCTTATTATATACACCTCCTTGCCTGCGGAAAAGTAAACGCCGATGCCCTG
>JAIRRU010000020.1 GCA_031255815.1 Treponema sp.
CTGGATCCCATCGAACGGCATACCCGTTTCGAGATATTTCTTACCGTCCTGGTTTTTGTCCTGGTCTGCGTGCTGCTCTACATCACCTCCCAGGCCATGGGCAGGGCGGCCCGGACGGCGCGGGAACATTCCAACATGAAAAGCGCCTTTTTAGCCAACATGAGCCACGAGATCCGCACCCCCATGAACGGCATTATCGGTTTTGCGGAACTTGCCCTGGAAAACAGCGATACTACCGATAAAGCCAGGGGGTATCTGGAAAAGATCCGGGACAGCGCCGGGGATCTGCTTTCCCTCCTCAACAACATTCTTGATATTTCCAAGATAGAGGCGGGCAAGGTCAGCCTGGAAAAGATACCCTTCAGGCTCCGCGATGTCTTTACGGCCTGCGAAAACGCCATCAGCCTGAAGGCGGCTGAAAAAAACATCAGCCTCTACGTGTACGCCGAACCGCTTGTTGAGCGCAAGCTCCTGGGAGACCCCACCAGGCTGCGGCAGATACTGCTGAACCTTCTCTCCAACGCGGTAAAATTTACCGACAGGGGGACAGTCAAACTCATAGCCGCCGTGGAAAAAACCCTGCCCGGCAAGACGCTTATCCGCTTCGAGGTAAAAGACTCAGGCATCGGCATGACGGAGGCGCAGATAACCCGTATCTTCAGATCCTTCGAGCAGGGCGACAACAGCACTACCCGCCGGTATGGGGGAACCGGACTGGGCCTCGCCATCACCAAAAACCTGGTGGAGCTGATGGGCGGAAAACTCAGCGCGGAAAGCGCTCAGGGCATCGGAAGCAGGTTCAGCTTTACCCTCGAATTCGAGCTCTCCGATGAGCCTTACCGGGAGGCGGAAAGCCCCGGGAAAGAAGCGCCCGCCGCCCTAAACCGGAAGGTACTGTTCTCCGGCCGGGTGCTCGTCTGCGAGGACAACCCGATGAACCAGGAAGTTATCCGGGAACATCTGGATCACTTCGGCCTTAAGGCGGATGTCCGGGAGAACGGGAAACAGGGGCTGGAGGCGGTTCAGGAAAGCGCCGGAGCGAACCGGCCCTACGATCTTATCCTGATGGATATCCACATGCCCGTGATGGACGGGCTGGAAGCCTCCGCGGAAATAAAACGCCTGGGCTGCGCAAGCCCCATCATCGCCCTTACGGCCAACGTATTAACCCAGGAGACGGATATCTATTACCGCTACGGCATCAGCGGCCACCTGGGGAAACCCTTTACCGCCCGGGAACTCCTGAACTGCCTTTTAAAGTACCTCAAACCCCTGGCCCCGCTTCCGGAACCGGAAAGCGCCCTTGATCCGCCGCGGGAGGCGGGGGCCCAACCCGCCGGAGGGCTTATCGACTATCAGGCGGGGCTCGAGATGACCGGGGGGAACCGGCAGCTTTCCGAGAAACTCCGCCGGGATTTTTACACCCGGAACCGGGATTTTTTCGGAAAATTCAGCGCCCTCCTGGGGGAGGCCCGGGCCGGAAGCCCCGGGGGGGAAGGCGGAAACACTATCCTGAACGCCCATCGTATGGTTCACAGCCTCAAGAGCAGCGCCGCTATTATCGGGGCGCAAAAGCTCCGCGCCGCCGCCGGGGAAATGGAGGCCGCCCTGGCTGCCGGAAAGGCGGCCTGCGGCCGGGAACAGTTAGAAACGCTGCGGGAAACGCTGGAGGCCGTCCTCCTGGCGCTTGAGGCGGAAAGCGGCGGGGATTCCGGCCCGAAATGAACCGGAGGGCAGGCCGCAAGGCCCCGGTATTTTTACGGCGCGCGGTTTTCTGCTGCATCGCCCTCCTCCTCTTCCCCTGCTGCCGCTCCCGGGGCCCCTCAAAGCCTCCCCGGGGAACCGTAAAAGTAGTTTCCTTCAACATCCGGAGCTTCGGGCCGGCAAAAATGGGCAGGCCCCTGCTGGCGGAAATTCTGGCGGACATAGTGTCCCGGGCCGATATCGCCGCCGTACAGGAACTGAGAAGCCTTGATGCCGGACCGCTGGAACAGTTCATGGGCGCCCTGGCCGGATACGGCTACGCCCTGGGGCCCCGGGAGGGCCGGGGAACCTACAAGGAACAGTTCCTGGTTATATACGACCGGGAAAAATTCAGCCTCCTGGGCATGGAGAGCTACCCTGATCCGGAGGATCTCTTTGAGCGGAACCCCCTGGGGCTCTACTTCAAGGCCTCCGGCGGCTTCGATTTCATTCTGATAAACAACCACATCAAGCCCGGCGACGCCCCCCGGGAAATAGCCGCCCTGGGGGAAGCGGCAGCCTGGTTCGGCGGACTCTGGGAGGATCCCGATATCGTGATCCTGGGCGATCTTAACGCGGACGGGGCTTACTACGACGAGACGGAACTGGCGGGGATCTTCCCCGAAAGCCAATACTCCCTGCTTATCGGCAACGAGCAGGACACCACCGTGGCGGCGGGCAACAACACCTACGACCGGATCATCATTAGCGCCGCCGCGCGGGAAGACTACTCGGGCCGCTCCGGGGTCTGGCGCTTCGGGGAACTCCGCGGCGATCTTGAAAGCCTGGGCATCGAGGAACGGGAGATAAGCGATCATTACCCGGTCTGGGCCGAATTTTACAGCGGCCCGGACACCGACTGAAAAGAAAAATAGGGATCCGCGCTGGTTTTAAAAGTAATTGTATTGCCTTATAATAAAGTTTATCCGGTGAGTTTTTCTCAAACCCGGCCGGGTTTGAGAAAAACTCCTGTAATACCAATAGCAAGGAGTATTTTATGGCTAAATTCGCGTTTATCGGCGCCGGAAGTTTTGGGTTCACCCGGAAACTCGTTAACGACATCCTTTCCTTCGACGCTTTTAAGGACGCCACTATCGCGCTTATGGATATTGACGATACCCGGCTCAGCTATATCACCCGGGCGGTGGAAAAGATAGTCAAGGCCGGAAACTACGGGGCCAAGATCATAAGCACCAAAAGCCGGGCGGAAGCGCTGGAAGGGGCCGACGGGGTGCTCTGCACTATCCTGAACGGCGATGTGGATGTATGGCGTTACGATATCGAGATCCCCAAGGAGTACGGGGTGGATATCAATGTAGGGGATACCCGGGGGCCGGCGGGCATATTCAGGGCCCTCAGAACCATTCCGGTAATGCTGGATATCTGCAAAGACATTGAAAGATACTGCCCCAAGGCGACCTTCCTCAACTATACCAATCCCATGGCCATGCTCTGCCGGGCCATGCTGACAAAATACCCCAAACTCCGTATCTCCGGTCTCTGCCACAGCGTCCAGGGTACCGCCGAAATGCTGGCCCGGTGGATAGGGGCGAAGAAAGAGGAAATCTCCTATACCTGCGCGGGGATAAACCACCAGGCCTTCTACCTGGATTACCGCTGGAAGGGCCAGGACGCCTACCCCCTTATCCGCAAAGCCCTGGAGGATCCCAAGATCTACAACGAGGAAATAGTGCGGAACGAAATGTTCCTGCTCCTGGATTATTACCCCACCGAATCTTCGGGGCATAACTCGGAATACAACGCCTGGTTCAGGAAACGGCCCGATCTGATCGAAAAATTCTGTATTCACGGAACAGGCTGGAATCCCGGAGTCTACGCCTACATTCTCAAAGAGTACCAGAACCGGAAGGGTATCTGGCAGAACGAAATGGAAAACTGGCTGAAGGAACCCGCGGTGGAACTAAAACGGGGGGCCGAATACGCCGCCTATATTTTCAACGCCATTGCGGGAGACGGCTCCCTCTACAAGTTTAACGGCAACGTCCTTAACCTGGGGCTGATAGACAATCTGCCCGCCGAAGCCTGCGTGGAAGTTCCGGTGCTGGCCTCTCCCCACGGTCTTGAGGCGGTAAAAGTAGGCCGGCTTCCCAATCAGCTGGCGGCCCTGGTTCACACCAGTTCCATCTGCGAAGAGATGGCGGTGGACGGCTCTTTTTCGGGAGACCCCCGCAAGGTTTACCAGGCCGTGGCCTTCGATCCCCTTACTTCCGCGGTGCTGGGAATTCAGGAAATCAAGGAAATGACGGAGAAGATGCTGCTGCAGAACAAGGATTATCTTCCCCAGTTTTCATCGTTCAAGGGGAAGCTTTAAGAGGCAAAGACAGGCACTTTTTGATATACTATCAAAAGCATGTTTCTACGGGAACTTGGGGAACCGGTAAGCCGCCTCCGGGGCGCCGGTTCCGCCACAGCCGGGGTTCTGGCAAGGGCGGGGATCAATACCGTCTCGGATCTGCTCTGCCGTTACCCCCGGGACTACGAAGACCGGAGCCGCCTTATCCCCCTGGCCCAGTTCGCCAAACACCCCCAGGTGTGCACCACCGTTACGGTTCTTTCCCATGAGTGGATCGGTTTCGGCGGGATGCGGACTCTCAAGGTTTACGTAGAGGATGAAAGCGCCAGGGCCGTCCTGGTCTGCTGGAACCGGAATTTCCTGGAAAAACAACTGGCGGTGGGGGAGCGCTACCGGCTTTGGGGCCGTTTTCATTACAAGTACGGGGAGATTCAGTCCTCCGCCTTTGAAGTCTCCCCCGCCGGGCCTGCTGCCGGAGAGGGGGCTGGCCCCGGCCCGGAGGCCGATCCGGGCGCGGAAGCCGGCGGAACGGGGAGGGGCGGCATCCTTCCGGTATACCCCCTTTCCGCGGGGCTCAACCAGGGCCTGATCCGCCGCCTGGTCAAACGCGCCCTGGACGCTTACGCCCCCTCCCTCGACGAGGAACTGCCCGAGGCCCTCATCAAAAGGGAAGGGCTCCTGCCGAAAGCCCGGGCGATCCGGAACATTCACTTTCCCGCCGCCATGGAGGATCTGGACAGGGCCCGGAAAACCCTTATCTGGGGGGAACTCTTTTACCTGGAGCTGATCATCGGGAAAAGGGCGATGGAGCGCAAAAGCGGGGCAGGCCGGGAACAGGCAGCGCCGAAGCGGCCCCAACCGGCCTCCGCTCAGCCTTTGGCCGGGACTTCCCGCTTAAGCGCCTTGCAGCGGCGGCTGACGGAGCGGCTTCCCTTTGAGCTTACCCCCGGCCAAAAGGAGGCGATCGGGGATATCAACCGGGATATGGAGGGCCCCTGGCCCATGGCGCGGCTTCTCCAGGGGGATGTGGGCTCCGGCAAGACCCTGGTGTCGTTCCTGGCGGCCCTGGGAGCGGCGGATTCGGGGGGGCAGGCGGCGATCATGGCCCCTACGGAACTGCTGGCCCGGCAGCACGCGGAAAACGCGGCGCGGCTTCTGGAACCCCTGGGGCTGCGCCTCTCCTTCCTTACCGGAAACATCAAGGCCGCCGGACGCAAGGAACTGCTCAAAAACCTCGCCGCCGGTGAAATCGACCTGGTACTGGGAACCCACGCCCTCTTTTCCGAAGATGTGGTCTACCGGGATCTCCGGCTGGTGGTAGTGGACGAACAACACCGCTTCGGGGTAAGCCAGCGGGGCCTCATCATGGCCAAGGGAAACACCCCGGATCTCCTGATGATGAGCGCCACTCCCATCCCCCGCAGCCTGGCCCTTACGATCTTTGGGGAT
>JAIRRU010000022.1 GCA_031255815.1 Treponema sp.
CACAAAGTCGGTTACTTTGCGGACAGACCTTGCATTTTCTCGCCTAAAGGCTGCGAAAATGCGTTTTTCAAGGAAGTCTGTCCATAATGTGTCTACATTATGGACAGACTCTAACTAAAACTCACGATAAGCGTAACAACTGGGAACAAGAATTTTAACCGCGAAGGCGCACAAAGGCACACGAAGGGCCAGATTTCTTAGCCTTTGGGTAAAAACCGCAGAGCGAAGTGCGGCTGGCCCCATCCGGGCGTTTCGCGGTTATTCTAAACTGAGAGTTGCGGCTGGCTCAAATAGCGTCTTTCCTGTTAGTATAATAATAGGAGCCTTCCGAAACTTCGTTTACGGGAGGCCCCCTGATTATTTTGAAAATGAGTTTGAATACGAGGAGGAACAGAGATGACTATTAGCGAAAAAGAAAAGAAGTGGGCGCAGGAAGTGTGGGGTAAAATCGTCCCCAAAGTTTCCGCGGAATGTGACCGTCTTGGTTCAAAGATAGCCTATGCCCCGGTGAAGGGCCGCTACGGCGACAAGGGAGAGGAGGAGCTTTCCTGGTGGACTAACGGGTTCTGGCCCGGGCTGCTCTGGCTCCTCTATCAGGGCACGGGGGACGCCAAATACCGGGACGCGGCCCGGGGGGTGGAGGAACGGCTGGACCAGACTCTGGCCGAATACGAGGGGCTTCACCACGATGTGGGCTTTATGTGGAATTCCACGGCGGTCCTGGATTATAAATTCACCGGCCACGCCCCTTCCCGCGTCCGGGCTCTCCACGCGGCCAACCTGCTGGCGGGCCGTTACAACCCCAGGGGCCGTTTTATCCGGGCCTGGAACCTGGACCGGGTTGGCTGGATCATCATCGACTGCCTTATGAACCTTTCCCTCCTCTACTGGGCAAGCGACGAGACCAAGGATCCCCGCTTCCGCTACACGGCCATGGAACACGCGGACGCCGCCCTGCGGCACCTGCTCCGGCCGGACGGCTCCTGCAATCACATCGGGATCCTGGATCCGGATACGGGGGATCTCCTGGAAAGCCCCGGCGGCCAGGGTTACGCGCCGGGCTCCTCCTGGACGAGGGGGCAGGCCTGGGCCCTCTACGGTTTCGCCATCAGCGCCTTCCATACCGGGGAAAAGCGTTACCTTGACGCGGCCCGGCAGGTGGCCCATTACTTTATCAGCGCCCTGTACCGTTACGCGGCTCTGCCGGGCAGGAGTTTTGTGCCTCCCGTGGATTTCCGCGCTCCCGACGAGCCGGAACTCTACGACAGTTCCGCCGGCACTATCGCCGCCTGCGGCCTCCTCCTTGTCGCGGAGCTGAGTTCCGGGGAGGAGGGCAAGCTGTACTACGACGCGGCCCTGGGCATCCTCAAAGCCACGGAAGAGAAATTCTGCGACTGGGACCCCTCCCGGGATTCCATCGTGCAGAAGGGGGCGGTAGCCTACCACGCCAAGCCGGAGGAACTCCAGATTCCCCTTATCTACGCGGATTACTTTTTTACCGAGGCGGTGCGGCGGCTTCTCCAGCCCGATCTGAAGCTGTGGTAGTTTTCCCGGCGAGGGAGTAAAAGGGCCTGTTTCGCCGGAAACGGATTCCGTAGCAGGCGGGTTTTGGAACAGGTTTAAAAGACGGAAGAATTATGGAGGGCTATGATGGAGAACCACGGAGAGAACCAGTACCGGAAATGGTTTGGAGAGAAACGGGGGCGGCTTGCGGCGGCGGCGTTCAGCGCCAAGGGCTGGACCAGCCGCTACGCCGAAAGCCTTGAGGAGGCAAGGAAGCTCCTCTTTGAAAGCCTGCTGCCCAAGGGGGTCTCGGTGGGCCTGGGGGGCAGCGAAACCCTGGCGGCCATGGATATACTTCCGGTTCTGAGGAACGGGGACTACAAGCTTCACGACCGTTACAACTGCGCGGATCACTTTGAGGTATGCCGGGAGAGCCTTCTGGCCGATTACTTCCTTACCGGGGCGAACGCCCTGACCATGAGCGGGGAAATGGTGAACATCGACTGTTCCGGCAGCCGGGTCGCCGCCATGGCCTACGGGCCCCGGCATATCATCGTGGTGGCCGGGGTGAACAAGCTCTGCGCCAATCTGGAGGAAGCGGCCCGGCGGGCCATGTCGGTAGCCCCCATGAACTGCAAGCGGAACAATCACAAGACCCCCTGTACCGAGACCGGGGAATGCGGGAACTGCAACAGCCCCGCCAGGATGTGCAACCAGCTTCTTTTCACCTTGAACGCGCAAAAATTCAAGGGGAAATACATTATCATTATCGTTAACGAGGAGCTTGGATTCTAATATGAACATGAACCCTTCACTCTGGGAAAACCCGGAGATTCAGTGTATCAACCGCCTTCCCATGCGGAGCAGTTTTCTGCCTTTCCCCTCCGAGCAGGAAGCCCTGGCGGATATTATCGCCGGCCCCGAATTCCGCCGGCCGGAGGATAACCCCCTTTACCTCGGCCTTGACGGTTCCTGGAATTTCAAGCTGATCGGCAATCCGGGGGATGACGATCTTGAGTGGGTAAAACCGGAGGCCCGGGATAAGATCCCCGGTACCATCAGGGTGCCCGGCACCTGGACTCTGCAAGGCTATGACAAGCCCCACTACACCAACGTGCAGATGCCCTTCCAGGCGGCCCCTCCCCACGCGCCGCGGGATAACCCCACGGGCCTCTACCGCCGGGCCTTTAGCCTGCCCGCGGGCTGGAAGGGCAAGCGGGTTGTCCTCCATGTGGGCTCCGCGGAAAGCTGCTGCCTGGTCTACCTGGACGGTGTCTTTGTCGGTATGGGCAAGGATACCCGGCTTCCTTCGGAATACGACCTGAGCCCCTTTTTGAAGGGGGAAGGCGCGGGAAGCCCCGCGGAGGGGAGCCATACCCTCTGCCTCAAGGTGGTGCGTTACTCCGACGCCAGCTATGTGGAGGATCAGGATCAGTGGTGGTTCGGCGGCATACACCGGAGCGTGTACCTTTACGCCACGGAAGACCGCTACCTGGCCGATGCGGAGGCGATCCCCGGCGCGCCGGAGGAGGGCAGGCTGCGCTTCCTGGCGACCATGGCGGGCCGGATACCCGAATCCCGCAGCGCCGGGAACAGCGCGGTAGAGCTCGATCCGGGCTACCCGCCCTTTGTGATCAAGTACCGCCTGTACCCCTACGAGCGGCCGGAAAGCCGGGAAGACGCCCTGCGGATCGCAAGGAACCTTAAGCCCCTGCTTTCCGGGGAGCTCAGCTTTTCCTGCAATTACCGGGTCAATTCCAACCGGGTTGAAAAGGAACTCCTCCTGGAGAATCCCAAAATCTGGTCCCACGAGGATCCCAGCCTCTACGTGCTTACCCTAGACCTGTACCAGGATGCCGGGCGCGTGGAGAGCGTGGCCCTTTGCACCGGCTTCCGTTCGGTTTCCATAGCCCGGCGGGAACTCCTTATCAACGGTAAAGCGGTGCTGATAAAGGGGGTCAACCGGCACGAGCACGATGAGAAGACCGGCAAGACCCTGAGCACCCCGGCCATGCTCCGGGACATCGCCCTGCTTAAACAGCACAACTTTAACGCCGTGCGAACCTGCCACTATCCCAACGACGAGCGCTGGTACGAACTCTGCGACCGTTACGGCATATACCTGGTGGACGAGGCGAACATCGAGAACCACTGCTTCTACAGCCAGCTCTGCGACGATCCCGCCTGGACTTACGCCTACACTTCCCGTATCCAGCGCATGGTGGAGCGGGACAAGAACCACCCTTCGGTGATCATCTGGTCTTTGGGGAACGAAAGCGGCGACGGGCCGAACCACAACGCCTGCGGGGCCTGGGTGCGCCGGAGGGATCCCTCCCGCCCGGTGAACTACGAAGGCGCGGTACGCCCCTTGGGCGGGCAGGGTTCCTTTACCCTCGATTCCCTTAACCGGGGCAGGGAGATTTCCGACATCATCAGCCCCATGTACCCGCCGATAAACCTTATCACCGATTTTGTAAAGTACCAGGAAGATTACCGGCCCCTTATCATGATCGAGTATTCCCACGCCATGGGGAATTCCAACGGCTGCCTGGCCGATTACTGGGAGGCCATCGAAAACCACCACGGCCTCCAGGGGGGCTTTATCTGGGACTGGATCGATCAGGGGATAGAGGCCCGCACGCCGGAGGGGATCAAGTACTGGAAGTACGGCGGCGACTTCGGGGACGAACCCAGCGATTACGATTTCTGCCTTAACGGCCTGCTCTTTCCCGATCAGAGCCCCAAACCGGCCATGGCGGAGTGCAAGCAGCTCTTCGCCCCGCTGCGGATGAAGCCCGTGCCCGGCAAGCCCTGGCATTTTACCCTGGAGAACCGCTTCGATTTTTCGGGCCTTTCCGGCATAGAGCTTTCCTGGTATCTGGCCTGCGAAGGGGGGAAGCTGGCGGAGGGGGCCGAAGATCTTCCGGATATCGGGCCGGGCGCCTGCGGGGAGATCTCCCTCCGCCCCGGCAGCTTCGCCCCTCCAGCGGGAAACGGCATCCTCTACCTCCACTGGGATTGCCGCCGGAAAGAACCGGCCCCCTGGGCGGAGGCGGGCTTTGTCATTGCCAGCGGGGAAACGGTGCTGCGCGAATCCCTGCCTTTCCCCGCGGGGCCGCGGGTTTCGGGCGCCGCCGCGCCGGAACTTGCCGCCGGCCTGGGCGAGTTCGCCCGGCTCTTCCGGCCCTCCCTTTTCCGCCCTCCCACCGAGAACGACGGCTTAAAAACCTGCCTCCACCTCCGGGGGGATCCGGCGGCCCTCTTCTACTACAAAGACAAGCCCATGTACCCCTGGCTCGACCTGGATCTTATCGGGCTCCGCCTGGGCGCTGAAAAAAGGGAATCCCTTGTCTTCGAGGGAGGCCCGGCGGAACGTTATACGGCGGAACTCCTGGCCGGGGCCAAAGCGGCCAAGGGTTTTGAAAATACCCGCCTGGGATCCTACGCCTGCGTCATCGCCGCCGCCACGGAGACCCGCCCCCTGCTGATGGACATCAGCTTCGATCTCGACCCGGCCCTGCCCGAGCTGCCCAAGGTAGGCCTTTACGCCGCCGTGCCCGGGGCCTTCGGGGAGATCCGCTGGCTTGGCGAGGGCCCCGGCGAATCCTACCCGGACAGGCGCGCCGGGGTCTTTATCGGCGAATACCGGAACCAGGTTCCCGAAATGGAAACCCCCTATGTGGTTCCCCAGGAGAACGGCAACCGGAGCGGGGTGCGGCGCGTAACCCTTGCCCGCGGCGGCCCGGCGGGAAAGGCGGGAGAGGGCGGCCTCGGGAAGCTCCGCTCCCTTACCATCGCGCCGGATCGGCCGGTAAACCTGGGGCTAAGCCGCTATACCCAGGAGAACCTGCTCGCCGCCCTCCATACCTGCGACCTGAAGGATACCTTTGAGGGCGGCAAGGGCGTTTACTTTATCAGCATTGATATGGCCCAGCGGGGCCTGGGTACGGCCACCTGCGGGCCGGATACCCTGGAAAAATACCGGGTGCGCCCCGGCCTCTTTAAGCTGCGGCTTTATATTTCGGGCGAACCGGTCTAAAAGATCCGGCTGGTCCGGAAACCCTGACCAGCCGGGTTCTTGAACAGATCTAATATCCGCCGGGCCTTTATACGGAAGATCCGGCGGATTCCCCTTCTCAACACAGGATCGTTATTATGCCCGGAAAAGAGTTACAGAATTTTTTTCTATCCGAATCCGCTAATCCGGCGGTATTAAAATCCATGCTTCTGGACATGAACACGGCGGATATCGCGGAACTGTTCGAAGATCTGCCGGTAGAAAAAACCATCCGGATATTCAGGCTTCTGCCCAAGTATAGCGCCTCCGAGGTCTTTTCCGATTTGGACGCCGATAAACAGCAGGCCCTGGTGGAGGCCCTTACGGACACGGAGGTGGGAGAGATAATCAACAACCTCTTTGCCGACGACGCGGTGGACTTTATCGAGGAAATGCCCGCGAATGTGGTAAAACGGGTGCTGCGGAACCTCAGCCCGGAAAAGAGAAAAGTTATCAACCAGCTCCTCCAGTATCCCGAAGATTCGGCGGGCAGCATTATGACCACCGAGTACATCGATCTGCCGGAAAGCGCCACGGTAGCGGAAGCCTTCGGCCTTATCAGGACTACCGGGCTCAACAAGGAAACTATCTATACCTGCTACGTGATCCGGGCGGATCGGCAGCTTATCGGCATCGTTTCGGCGAAGGCCCTTATGCTTTCGGCCCTTGACGACAAAATCGGCAGTATAATGGACTCGAACCCGCTTTTCGCCCTTACCACCGACGATCAGGAAATGGTAGCGGGGCTATTCAAAAAGTACAGCCTCCTGGCCATGCCGGTGGTGGATCGGGAACGGCAGCTGGTGGGCATTATCACGGTGGACGACATCGTGGAGATCATCGAGGAGGAAAACACCGAAGACTTTGAAAAGATGAACGCCCTGAACCCCTCCGACGATCCCTACCTGAAAACCAGTATCCTCAGCCTTACGAGAAACCGCATCCTCTGGCTCCTGGTGCTGATGCTTTCCGCCACGCTTACCGGGGGGATCATCTCCGGCTTTGAAGACGCCCTTTCGGTGCTGCCCGTGCTGGTCGCTTTTATCCCCATGCTCATGGACACGGGGGGGAACGCCGGTTCCCAGGCATCCACCCTGATAATCCGCGGTATGGCGCTGGGGGAAATAGAGCTTAAGGATATTGCCAGGGTGCTTTGGAAGGAGATACGGATAGGAAGCCTCTGCGGCCTGGGCCTGGGGGCGGTAAATTTTCTGCGGGTCTACCTTATGAACGGAAGGAACGCCGCCCTGGCCTTTATGGTCAGCCTGAGCCTCTTCGCAACCGTGCTGATGGCGAAAAGCGTCGGCTGCGTCCTTCCCATGATCGCCAAAAAACTGCGGCTCGATCCCGCCATTATGGCGGCCCCGCTTATTACCACCATCATAGACGGGGCCTCCCTGCTCGTTTACTTTTCCGTAGCAAAGGTGATCTTCGGGATATAGCCGCTTAAAAATGGCAAAATGCCGGGCCTTTCGCGGGGCCGGTTCGGGAACCGTCCGGATTCCTGAACAAGCCTATTCTCCGTAGAGTTCCGTATACTTGCTTTCGATGTAGCCGAGGAAGGGTTCCGCCGAAAGCTGTTCCCCCGTAATTTTAAAGAGCAGTTCCCGGGGGCTCAGGCGCCTGCCCCAGGCGTAGACGCGATCTTTAAGCCAGCCGTGTACCGCCCCGTACGAGCCCTCCGCCAGCCTGGTTTCATAATCGGGGATATCTTCGGCCAGTTTCCTCCGTATCTGGAGGCCGTAGAGATTACCCAGGGCGTAGCTGGGGAAGTAGCCGAAGGCGCCCATCGACCAGTGAACGTCCTGCAGCACCCCTTCGGCGTCGGTCTCGTTTTCAATGCCGATAAACTCCTTCATGCGCTTGCGCCAGGCAGCGGGAAGATCCTCGGCGGCCAATTCCCCCGCGAAGAGTTCCTTTTCAAGTTCAAAGCGGAGTATGATATGCAGGGAATAGCTTAGCTCGTCCGCCTCGACGCGGATAAGGGAAGGCCTTACCTGGTTGACCGCCCGGTAAAAACTGCCGAGCCCGGTCATGGCAAGCTGCTCCGGGAAGAAGGCCTTTAAGGCCGGAAGCTGGGCCTTCCAGAAAGACCGGCTCCTGCCGATTACATTCTCCCAAAAGCGGGACTGGGATTCGTGAACGGCCATGGAAGCGCCCTCGGCAAGGCAGGATCCCGCGATTTCAGCGGGAAAGCCCATCTCGTAAAAGGCGTGGCCCGACTCGTGTATCGTGGAAAAAATTCCGGAGAGAGGATCGTTCCTGTCGTAGCGGGTGGTGATCCGTATATCGTTTGCCCCCAGGGATGTGGTAAAGGGGTGGGCGCTGACATCGAGCCTTCCCCGGCGGCTGTCGAAACCCAGGCTTTCCTTAAGCGCCTGGTTGTAGCGGGCCTGTACTTCCGGGGCGAACTCCGCCCTGAGGAAGGGGGGCCGCTCCTGCCCTTTCGCCGCTATCCTTTCAAGCAGGATCGAAAGGCGCTCCCGCAGGGGCGCGAACACCCGCGTTATATCGGCGGCCTTCATGTCGGGCTCGTAGATATCGAGGAGGCCGTCGTAAAGCGTAAGGCCCTCCCCGTTCCGGTAACCCCAGTACTCCGCCTTTTTCCGGGCCGCTTCCAGCATTTTTTTAAGGTGGGGCAGGAACAGGGCAAAGTCGTTGTTACGGCGGGCCTCTACCCAGGCCGCCTGGGAGAGGGATTCGGCCCGGGCGCAGGAAGCGACGAATTCCACGGGAAGTTTAACCGCCTTATCGTAATTGCGGCGCGTTACCCGCAAAAAATCCCGCTCAAGGGGAGGCAGGCTTTCGTCGCCCCGGGGATTGGCGGAAACGGAACCCAGTTCCCCAAGCAGCCGCCCGGTTTCCGGCGCGGTAAAACGCTCGTGGGCAAGGCCCTGGATAAGCGCGAGCTGCCCGGCGCGTTCCTCCGTTCCCGCCGGGGGAAGGCAGGCCTCCTGATCCCACTGAAGCAAGGCCGAAATTTTTTCCAGATGGCGGCAGTCCCGGTCTATGCCGTGCAGTTTTTCCAGTATTTCGTTTGATTTCATCGGTATTCCTCCTGGGAAGCCGCCCGCCGGGGATCTACTCCATTCCCCCGCGGAATCCCGCCAGGGAAGAAATGCGCCGGGCCGTATTCCCCAGGGCCGGGACGGCGGCTTCCAGTTCCTCCGCGGACATGTAGTTTTCAAAAGCGGACATGCTGATGGCGGCGCTGATCTTCCCCTGTTTGTCCCGCAGGGGGACGGCGTTACAGTTGTCCTTGAGGATATACTCCTCCCGTTCCCGGGCTATCTGCCCGGCCCGGGCTTCGGCAAGTTCCCGCTTCAGGGCCTCCGCCCGGGTGATCGTTCTTTCAGTATACGCCTCCAGCCCCTTTTGGACAATCAGGGCCTCCAGTTCGGTTTCCCCCAATTCGCAGGTAAGGATCTTCCCCAGGGCGGTGCAGTGGAAGGGGAGGGTTTTGCCGGGGGTAAAATAGCTTCGGGGCACGCTCTGGCTGTCGATATGGTCGATCACCAGAATATCCCCCCCCTGGTATACCGCCATATTCAGATTCGCCCTGGGGTACTGGTTCCAGAGCAGTTCCAGGTAGGGCATGGTGAGTTTCCGGATATCCAGCGACAAAAGGGCGTTTCGGGATAAGCGCAGGGCCTTGAGGGATACGGCATAGAGTCCGGTGGTTTCATCCTTTACCATGAAGCCCGACGCGGTCAGGCTGGAGAGCATGCGGAAGGCCATGTTGACGTTGAGCTTTAGCGCCTCGCAGACTCCGTTGATGCTGAGGGGCTGGTCCGCGGACGCCGCCAGATCGAGGATCTTGAGGCAGCGTATCACCGCCTTGATATTGTATTTTCCGCTTTCCATTTGGCGGAATTGTAGCATAATGGATTTTTTTTTTATATAAACCGGAATATAACGCAATATTACTACAAATAGTTAAAATATCAAATACAATTATAATAAAACTCAAAAAACGATATAAATTTCAAAATGATGTTGACAAAATACCCGGCCGGGATATACTGGAAGCGGAACTGCGGAACCTAAGGAAATTTTATGAAGGCAAAGATACTCATTCCCCAGCCTGTGGCGGAGGACGGAACAGATTACCTGTCGGAACAGGGATACGAATTAATTTACCCCGGCGCTTCCCGCCGCGAAGATATACTGCGGAGCCTCGCGGGCTGCGAAGCGATACTGTTGCGCGGAACCCTGGTGGATAAAGAAATACTGGAGGCGGGAAAACTGCTGAAGATAGTGGCCTGCCAGGGAACGGGCTTTGACAAGGCGGATCTCGAGGCCGCCGCCCGCCGGGGCATCTGGGTAAGCGGCGCCCCCCTGTCCGCCGCCTGCTCGGTCGCCGAATACGCCATGACGCTGATACTTATGCTGGCAAAGGAGATCCCCTTTTATACCGCCGCCGTGAGGGAGGGCAACTTTTCCCCCCAAAACCAGCGGGCCGGAAGGGAGCTTGAAAATAAAACCCTGGGCATTATCGGGCTCGGGCGCGTCGGCCTTAGCCTGGCAAAGAAAGCGGCGAAGGGTTTCAACATGGATGTATTCGCCTACGATCCCCTCTGCCCCCCGGATCGCCCGCCCCCGGAGGTGAGCCTGCTGGAGGATATAGAGACGGTGCTGAAGGAGGCCGATTTTGTCAGCCTCCACGCGCCGAATATCCCGGAGGTAAAAAAACTGTTTGACGCCCCGCGTTTTGAGCTTATGAAAACCGGAGCTTACTTTATCAACTGTTCCCGCCCCGATCTTGTGGACGAAGGCGCCCTTCTCCGGGCCCTGGAAGGGGGCAAGATAGCCGGCGCCGCCCTGGATGTCTACGATCCCCAAATCCCGCCGGGGGACAACCCCCTGCTGCGCCTTCCCAACGTGATCGCCACTCCCCGTATCGCTTCCCGCACCCTCGAGGCCGACATCAAGGCGGCCCTTCACGCGGCCATGGAGATCCACCGGGTTCTGTCCGGGGAAAGGCCCCGCTGGCCGCTTAACCTCCCGGTTTTTAAGGGCGGGCAGGAATGAGCGGGGAAACCGGAGCGCCGCGAAGCCCAGTACCTTGTAAACGCTAATTTGCAGGATACGGAATGAAGAATTTGTAACCACGAAGGCGCACGAAGGCGGGAGAAGGCTGATAAACCTGGCCCTTTGTGTTCCTTTGTGCGCCTTCGTGGTTAAATATCCCTCGGACTCAAGGAAATCCAGATGAAGGATCGGGGTTTTCGGCGTAAAAGTTCGTGCGGTTCGTGTGGTTGGTGGCAATCCCTTCATCCGTGCTTTTAGCCTAAACAGGCCCTAGGCGCCTGTCCCGGAAAGCGCGGGCGCTATAGAACGAAGGGCCGAAAAGTGGCAAGCTGGCTTTAATGATACTGGCTGTTGATATCGGCACCACCGACTTTAAGGCCGCCCTCTTTTCGGCTTCCGGCGAACGGCTCAGGGCCGTTTCCCTGCCCCTTGCTATCGATCTGAGCGACGGGGCCCGCCACGAAACCGATCCCGCCCGCTGGCTCAGGGCTTTCGAGGAATGTCTCTTCCGGCTGGCCCCCCTTTCCGGGGTGGAGCTTCTGGCCATTTGCGGGAACGGGCCGAGCCTGACGCCCGTTACCGGCCTCCCTGCGGACAGGGGGGAGGCTCTGGAGCTCCCCGCCGGTTCCGCCCGGCTCTGGCTTGATAGGCGCGCCCAGGAGGAGGCCGCCGCGGTCTCCGCCCTGATGGGCGGTTTTGTGGATCCCGGTTTCTTCCTCCCCAAAGCCCTTTTTATTAAAAACCGGGAGCCTGAGCTTTACAGCCGGACGAAACTGTTCCTTTCCTGCCCCGAATACCTCTCCTACGCCCTTACCGGGATCCCCCGGACGGTGTTCCCCTCTCTGGGCTTTGACCGCTGGTTCTGGAACGCCGGGATCCTCGACGCGCTGGGGCTGGACGGGGAGAAGTTCCCCCCCTTCGTGCCGCCGGGGAGCCTTATCGGGCCCGTCCTTCCCGGCCTTGCCCGGCATCTGGGCCTAACCGGGCCGGGGGAGAAGCGGGAGATACCCGTGGCGGCCGCGGGGCCGGATTTTTTTGCGGCCATTCTGGGCGCCGGGGCCCTTGAGCCCGGGGACGCCTGCGACCGCTCGGGCACCTCGGAGGGGATCAACCTCTGCACCCGGAACCGGATTTCCGATCCCCGGCTCATGTCCTACGGCCACCCGGTAAAGCCTTACTGGAACCTTTCGGGGATCATCTCCACCACCGGCAAGGCCCTGGCCTGGGCCAGGGATCTTTTGGGATACGCCGGACGGCCTTTTAAAGATTTCCTGAGCCTTGCCGAATCCGCCCGGCCCGGCGGCGGGGGGCTGCTCTTTCTGCCCTACCTGGCCGGCGAACGGGCTCCCCTCTGGGATCCCCGGGCCCGGGGAAGTTTCCTGGGTTTGAACCTTTCCACAGGGCCGGCGGAGCTTGCCCGCGCGGTTGCCGAGGGGACCTGCTTCGCCCTGCGGGACGTGATCGCCGTGATGGAAGAATCCGTCCCCCTCAGAAACCTGCGGGTTACCGGCCGTCCGGGGGAAAGCGCTTTCCTTAACCAGTTGAAGGCGGACATCACCGGAAAGGAGATCCTGGTTCCCTCGAGCCTGCGGGACGCGGAACTGGCAGGCGCCGCGGCCCTGGGCGCCACGGCCCTGGGGCTCTACCCGGCCCCGGAACAGGCCGTTGCCGCCCTGGTGAAGCCGGGAAAAATCTGCCGCCCGGATCCGGGGAAAGCCCCCCTCTACGAAGGGCTTTTTGCCGAATACCGGGCCGCCTACCGGAGCCTGAAGGAAAATTTCGCCCGCCTGGGCGGCCGGAGCTATTAGAAAGCGCGCCGGTTTCGGGAAGGCCTCAAGCGATCCGCAAAAACGGCAAAGGGCTAATGACAGGGTAAAATTTCTGCGCCTTTCCTTTCAGGGCCCGCAACACCGCCAGGGTGGACGGGATGGATCAGAACCGGGACAAAAACTACCGCATACTGGCAGGACGAACCGGGGATACGGCATCGTATTTTTCCAGCAAGAACCGCCGTCCGCCTTTCCCTGCGGCGGAATATCTTGGGGGCAGCTTTATCCCGCCGGGCCATACACTGATAGCGTTGCTCAGAAACCGAAGTTTCTGAACAAGTTCCGCTTGAAATGCCTTGCCGGCAGAGGCTCCCCGGCGGCTTCCCGGACAAGCCCCTTTACCGGATCTTTGTTTGCTGCCGGTACAGGTATTCTTTTTCACAGAGGCGGCGGAATACTGAAGGTGTGATGCCGGTTTCTTCCTTAAAAACTTTGGTAAAGTAATTGTAATCGCTAATGCCTACCGCTTCAGCAATTTCCGAAATAAGTTTCACGCCTGATTCGAGAAGCTCTTCGGCCT
>JAIRRU010000094.1 GCA_031255815.1 Treponema sp.
AGGAGGCGCGCTATGCGGTGGGATCGGCAGGAATTTATCGACCTTATGACTTTCAATCATCCCAAAAGGGAGATGTTTTACGAAACCATGGGGCTTCTGGTGGGCTTGGACGAGGAGTGGAAGGCCCAGGGCGCTTCGCCGGAGGAGATGGATCTTTCGGCCTTCGGCTTCGATTACGTTCACGCCAAACGGGTGGGCAATACCGGGGCTATTCACACGCAAAAGGAAGTTGTTCTTGAGGACACCAGAGAGTACCTGATAAGCCTGGATTCCTGGGGCCGCAGGGTAAAGATGATCAAGGGTACTTCCACCCTTCCCCTCCCCCTCTCCTACCCGGTAAAGACCATGGACGACTGGCTCAAAATGAAGCCCATGTTTGAATACGATGAATCCCGGATTAAGCTTGACGAGATAGAGGAGGCAAAGGCCCTCCAGGCTAAGGGAAGCATGATCAAGGCATCCATCCCCGGAGGTTATGATCTCCCCCGGGAACTCATGGGGGAGGAGCATACCTGCCTCTGCTACTACGATGATCCGGAGCTGATGCAGGACATCCTGAACACCGCGTCGGAAACCAGCTTCCGCACGCTGGAAAAAATAAGCCGCCTTATCACCATCGACTGCCTTACGGTGCACGAAGACATGGCCGGCAAAGGGGGCCCCATGATCGGCCCCGCCCTGGTAAGCGAATTTATCAGGCCCTATTACCGCCGGATCTGGGATCTGCTCAGCTCCCGGGGGACGAAACTGTTTGCCCAGGATTCGGACGGGGATATGAACCCGGTGCTGGCCGCTTTTGCCGATGCGGGGGTGAATATCTTCTTCCCCTGCGAACCCGCCGCGGGGATGGACACGGTGGAAATCCGCAAAAAATTCGGCAGGGGCTTCGCCATGCTGGGCGGTATCGACAAACACGTCCTCCGCCGGAGCAGGGAAGAGATCCGGAAGGAGCTTGAATACAAGCTGCAGGACAGTATGCGGGGGGGCGGGATGTGTTTCAGCCTGGATCACCGGATTCCCAACGGCACCCCGCTGGAAAATTACCGTTACTACGTTAAGACCGCCCAGGAGATACTGGGTATCGACGGGGGGGAGAAGGGCTGGTTCCGGTTCTTTTAAAGGCGGCCCTCCTCTGCCGCGCCGCCAGGAGAACCGCGGCGGCGGCGGCCCGGAGGTATTACGAATTTTACGGAGGTTTAGGGTGGAAATCGATCCGGAAAAAATACGGGCTTTCTTTTCCGCCGACCGCTACGCCGCGGCCGCGGGGATCTTCATCGAATCGGTTACGGAAGATTCGGTGGTATGCAGCATGAAAATTACGGACACCCACCGGAACGCCGCCGGGGCGGTTCAGGGCGGGGCCATTTTTACCCTTGCCGATCTGGCCTTCGCGGTACATTCAAACCTTGCCCTGGCCTGCGGCGCTGATACGGGGGTTACCGTGGGCCAGTCCTGCAGTATTTCCTACCTGAAGAGCAGCAGGGGCTCCCGCTTAATCGCCCGATCCCTCTGCCTTTCAAAAGGGCGGAACATGTCGGTCTACCGGATCTCCGTGGAAGACGATCTGGGCGTCCCCATTGCGGAGATGCACGGCAACGGGTTTACCACTCAGAGCCCTCTGGGGAAGCGGGAGGCTCATCGGGGATAAAGGCGGCGCGCCCGGAGGCGTCGGCCGTCATGAGCCCCTTCCCGAAACGCTGGGCTATGCCCTGGGCCGGGCCCTGATCCTCGCCTTCGCTGTAGGGGAATTCATCGCTTAAAGGGGGGCCGTAGCCCGCCACCCCGTTGGCCCCGCCCTGGCCGCGGCTCTTTCCGTAGGCGTCAAGAATAGCGCCCTGCACAACGAACACCGCGCCGCTATCGAAGCCCCGGATCGCCAGAACCAGGGAGGGGAGGCCCCAGGAATTGGGGTAGGCCGCGGCGCTTTTCCAGTTTTGCACCCAGGCAAGGGGCGAATCGGTTGGCCAGGCGTGAACCTGATCGCCCCCCAGAACCCCTTCCAGGGGAAGGCCCCGGCTCAGGGCCTCCGCGTAGGCCTTCCGGAAGGAAAGGGAGATCCGTTCCTTTTCCTCCGCCTCCAGTTTCAGGGCCGGATCCCGGGGGTTGCGGGTAAAGATCCCCACCCCGGGGGCGGCTTCAAAGGCCGGAACAAGGGCCCGGGCTTCCCCTTCCTCCGCCGGAGGGGGCCTGTCCCGGGGAAGGGAGCCGGGGGAATCCCCCGCGCCGCTGGCGGGGCTATACGCGCCCGCGCCGGGCCTCTCTTCGCTGTATCCGCCCGTGCCAGGGGGGCTTCCCCGGCAGGAGGGATACAGGGGAATGAGGAGGAGGAAGGCTGCCAGGGGGAAGAACCGGAGGGGCTTAAAGGGAAAGCGGCCCTTTCTCATGGATCCATGCCAAAGTAACGCCGGGCCACCGGGTCGCCGCTTTCCAGTTCCAGGACGCTGCGGAAAAAACCCGCCGCCTCGTCGTCGTCCCCGGATTTCATGGCAAGAACCCCCAGATTGGAAATGATCTTGATGTTTTCCGGATCGGCCCGCAGGGCGGTTTCCAAGTGCCTGCGGGCGGCGGGGTAATCTTCCAGTTCTATCAGGCAGATGGACAGCTCGTTCCGGGTATCCCCGTTATCCCCCCCCAGCTCCAGGGTTTTTTCAAAAGAGGCCTTGGCGTCCTCCCAGCGGCCGAGCCGGCGCAAGGCCCAGCCCAGAACAAACCAGCCGTGCCACACCGAAGGGTAGCGCCCCAGAAAGCTCCGTATGCTTTCGAGCCCCTCCTCTTCCCTGCCCCGGCGCACCAGATCCCAGGCTTCCCGGAAACTGCCGTCGTCCAGGCAGGTTTCCTCAATCTCTTTGATCAGGGCCCGGGCGTTTTCCTCTTTGTCCTCGCTGGCGGGGGAAAGATCCAGGTAGGCGTTTAAAAGCGCCTTTGCCCGGGCAAAATCCCGGCGCTTCAGGTAGAAGTAGGCGGCGTTAAAGAAAGCGTCCGGAAAGGGAGGCTCCAGGGCCAGGACTTCGGCGTAAGCTTGCTCCGCGGCGGCGGATTCCCTTTCGGCGCCCTCTTCCTGCCCCCGGCGCTCCAGAGCCGCCGCTTTTTCCTCCAGGGCCAGCGCCGAATTGAGCAGCACCTCGGGCGAATGGGGGAACAGGCCCTTGAGGGCGTCGAAGATCTCCAGGGAAAGTTCGTAATCGCCGTTTTTTGCTTTAAGAATGGCCGCTTCGCTGAATTCCGGCAGGATATCCGGCCGCAGGGCCAGCACAAAGCGGCGGTAATAGTCGAGCCACCGGGGCCCGAAGCCCTCGGGCCGCCCCTCTTTAACGGATTCCCCGGCGGCCAGAACCTTCAACATTCCCGCCAGGATCATTTCCTGGGAGAGGTTTTCCAGGCTGAAATTCCCCTCCCCCCCGGGCAGCTCCGCCGGAATGGGGATTTCCGGCCGGATCTGAAATTCCCCGGCATAAGGATCGCCGGAGCGGGAATCAGCCTCCCCGTACCCCTGAGCCGCGCCCTGAACGGGCAGAGATTCAATGCGGCCCCGGATGTTTTCGGGAACCGCGAGAAATACGATTCTTCCGGCAGGAAGCGCCGGTTGTTCAGACATCAGCCTTTGCCGCCCTTAACCGGGCTTGCCTTCTTCGCGGCCTCGCCCGCAGGTTGCTCCGCCCCGCTGCTTTGGGGCGCCCCTTCCCCGCCGGAAGCTTCGCCCGCGGGACGGCTGTTGTCAATCCGGGCCGTACTGAAATAGTCGCTTAGCCGCATCCGGTAGCCCATGGGGATCCCCCCCTCCTCAAACGCCAGATCCAGAACCAGCAGATCCTTGCGGGATTCCACATTTTCCGCCTTGGCAAAGCTCCCCTTGATCAGGTAACTCTGCCGGGGTTCGTTGAAATCCAGCCTGATGGAAGCCTCTTTTTCCAGAAGGAACTTGAGCACCCCCATCATAACGATCCTTGCCCCGGAAAAGGAAATGTCCCGCACGATACAGCGCCGGGGGACGCCCTGCATGAACACCGCCGCATCCCCCGAAAGCAGGTTCAGCCGGCGGATATTTTCGGTATTCAGGACGATCCGGTCGTTCTTCCGCTTGGTGGAATTGAAGTTGGCTTCCAGGAGCCGCCCCATAATCTCGATTAGGTCGTCCGGGGGGCGTTTGGTAAACTGAACGTTAAACAGGGCCACATCCGGAGACCCGCCGTAGGGGCTGTAACCCACCGACCGGGCGGATACGAAAAAGGTTACCTGCTCCTTCCCGTTGGGGTCTTTAAAACAGAAACGGACACTAACCATGTTGTTAGCCTGCTGCAGCTTGGCAATGAGGCCGGATTTGATGTTAACGACGATCTTTGCCCCCTGGAAGGAGGATGAATAAATGACACAGGGCCAGACATCGCTTACGCATTTAAGGTAGACCTGTTTGGACTGAAGTCCGGTAACCTGGATAATTTCCTTGGTATAGGTTACCTCGATCTCCTTAAAGCGTTCGTAGAAAGTCGCTATTTTTTGACTGGTTAGTACACCCATTGATTATACTATATAAGAGCCTCAATATGCCGTCAATCGAGCTTGTTCGAAACCAGGCGGATTTTGGAAATTTACCACAAAGGCGAAGAAGGCGCGCGAAGGCGGGAAAAGGTGAGGGAATTCCGCCCTTTGTATGCCTTTGTGCGCCTTCGCGGTAAAATATCCTTCTTTCACCTTCAACTTTTTATCCGCCTTTTGAATAGAGACAGGCTCTTAGGGTAAAGCCAGGGCTAAAACCTCGTCGAAGCGTTCCACGGGGTGAAATTCGATGCCTTCTTTCACGTATTCGGGGATCTCGTCCAGATCCCGCAAATTCTGCTTGGGAATAATGATGTGCCTGGCCTTGTTCCGCCGGGCCGCGATGGTCTTCTCTTTAAGGCCGCCGATGGGCAGCACCCTTCCGGTTAGGGAAAGCTCCCCGGTCATAACCAGGCGGCCCGTTACGGTCTTCCCCCGCATAAGGGAGAGAAAGGCGGTAGCCATGGTAATGCCGGCGGAGGGGCCGTCCTTGGGGGTAGCACCCTCGGGAATGTGGAGGTGGACGTGGTTTTTCTCAAACCAGTCGGCGGGCAGGCTGTAACGCTCCACCGCAAGCTTGCGGGCCACGGTCATGGCAATGGTGGCGCTTTCCTTCATGATATCCCCCATTTTCCCGGTAAGGGTAAGCCCTTCCTTGCCGGGAACCGCGGTAGCCTCTATCACCAGGGTATCGCCTCCCATGCTGGTCCAGGCGAGGCCCACGGACATGCCCGGACGGTCGGCTTTTTTTACCTCCCCTTCCGGGAAAATAGGTTTACCCAGATGTTCCTCTATAAGTTTCCGGTCAATGGCGAACTTTTGGACAAGGGCCTTGGGCGCCGGAGCCTTGGGCGCGGCTGCTTCCTTGAGCCCTCCGGCCCCGCCCTCTCCGGCCGCGTTTTCCTTTGCGGCGCTTTCTTTTACAGCGCTTTCCTTCGCGGGATTTTCCTTCACCGGGTTCTCTTTCACGGCGCTTCCCCCGGCCCGGCCCTCCCCGGCCGTTTTTTCCGCCTCCTGCTCCGCCGCCTCGATGATCCGTTTGGCCAGCTTCCGGTGTATCTTGTCCAGGTTCTTCTCAAAATTCCTTACCCCCGCCTCCCGGGCGTAGCCGTTGGCAATGTAGAGCAGGGATTCGGCGTTGTACCTTACCTGGCCCTTCTTCAGACCGTTCTTTAAGAGGCTCTTGGGCACCAGGTA
>JAIRRU010000110.1 GCA_031255815.1 Treponema sp.
TTTCAAACTCAAATTTGCAGGATATGGAATGGAAGAATTGGTAACCACGAAGGCGGAATCGGAAACGAAGTTTCCGCGCCAACGGGGTTTTGGAACAGGATCACATTATTTGCAAAGCAAACGCCTACGGGTAAAACCCCGCAAGCCGAAACACAGGAGGCCCCGTCCGGGCGCTTCGGGGTAAATGCAAAATCGCCGGAGCCTTGCAATCAATTCCCTCCAATCGATTCTTGACATTCCGCCGGAATCCCGGTATTACTGGACTTAATCAACAACCTCGCCCTGAAGCCCCCCGCGAATCGGTGAGCGGGCTCTGTTAGCGCGGTTCGTGCCCTTCGCGGCTCAATTTCCCGGCTGTTCGGTAAGCCGGGCGGGTTTATTGGGCATTTTAGCCTAAGCAAGATACCAACAGGTTCCGGAGGCCGTCTTTCGGAACCGCGCTGATCTTTTACATAAAAACATGGGGCGCCGGATAGTTCCGGCTGAGAGAAAGCGGCGTAACGCTTTTAACCCTTATTACCTGATCCGGATAATGCCGGCGTAGGGAAGTTTTACGGAGCGGACGGGGGTATTCCCGCCCGCCGGGCTCTTATGGCCGTATCAAACGCCTTCGCGGAATCTTCCGGGAAGGCGTTTTTTTATCCCCGCCGCAGAAAGACCGGGCAGGGCCAAGGAGGAAACATGAAGAACGTGCTGAGTATCGCGGGATCGGATTCGGGAGGCGGGGCGGGTATCCAGGCGGATCTGAAGACCATGTGCGCCCTGGGGGTGTACGGCATGACGGCGATTACCGCGGTTACCGCCCAGAATACCCGGGGGGTCTACGGGGTACAGGAAATTGAACCTGCCATGGTGATCGCCCAGATTGAGGCGGTCTGCCAGGACATCCGGGTGGATGCGGTGAAGATAGGCATGGTGTCCAATGCGGGGATTATCGCGGCGGTAAAGGAGAGCCTTGCCCGTTTTGGGCTGAGGAACATCGTTCTCGATCCGGTCATGGTGTCCAAGAGCGGCTATTCCCTCCTGAAGAAGGAGGCGGAAGCGGCGGTGCGGGAACTTGCCGCCCTGGCGGACATAATCACCCCGAATATCCCGGAGGCGGAGATCCTTGCGGGGATAGCGATAGCTAAGGGCGATGATATGCTGAGGGCGGCGGAACGCATCTCCGGCCTGGGGGCGAAGGCGGTGCTGATCAAGGGCGGCCACCGTCCGGGGGAGGGGGCGGACGACCTGTTCTACCGTGAGGGAAAGGCGCTGCGGCTTCCGGCAAGGAGGATCGGCACCAGCCATACCCACGGAACCGGCTGCACCCTTTCCGCCGCCATTGCCAGCCGGCTTGCCCTGGGGGACGGCCCGGAGGACGCGGTACGGGCGGCGAAGGCGTATATCACCCAGGCTATCGCCGATTCCTACGCCCTGGGGGGCGGCCACGGCCCGGTGGGGCACCTTGCGGCGCTCTACCGCCGGGCGGGCATGGATACGGGGGAAGCGGTCGCGCCGGGGAATACGGGCTCCGCGGGAGAGGGCGCAAAGTGAAAAAAATGCCGATGCTGCTGCTTTGGCTTGGGGCGGCGATTTCCATTTCCGAAATTTTTACCGGGGGTATGCTGGCGCCCCTGGGACTCGCCAGGGGGCTTGCCGCCATCCTTACCGGCCACCTTATCGGCGCGGGCTTTCTGGCCTACGCGGGCTATATCTCCTTCCTCCGCAAGGCGAACGCCATGGCAAGCGTGGCGGAAAGCTTCGGCGCCGGGGGCGGCAGGATCATCGCCCTGTGCAACGTGGTGCAGCTTCTGGGCTGGACCATCGTCATGGTCGTGCAGGCGGGGAGCGCCATTACGGGAATAATCCCGGCCCTCCCCTTCTCCCTGGGCGCCTTTATCCTTGCCCTGCTGGTGCTGATCTGGGCCCTCATGTTCGGCAGCCCTGCAGGCCAGGGTATCCACAGCCTTATTGTGGCCCTTCTGGCGATCCTCTGCGTTGTGCTATTCGCGGAGGCTGCCGGGCCCGGCGGCCCGGCGGGGGCTCCGGCGGGAGGGGGGACGGGAAGCGGGCTTCCGGAGAACCCTATGAGCTTCATGCTGGCCGTCGAGCTGTCCATTGCCATGCCCGTTTCCTGGCTTCCCCTGGTGGGGGACTACTCCTGCCGGGGGGAGGATCCCCTTACGGCGGCGCTGATGCCTTTTGCCGGATACTTCGCGGGCAGCGTGCTGATGTACGCCCTGGGGCTTTTTATCTCGGTTCAGAGCGGCGGGGATATTTTCGCCTTCATCGCCGCGAGCCCGTTCCGCCTTACCGCCTGCGCCGTGGTACTCCTTTCCACCCTTACCACCGCCTTTCTGGATCTCTACTCCGCGGTCGTTTCCCTGGGCCAGCTTACCGGCCCCGGAAAGGCGGGGAAGGCCGGGGAGGGGGAAGGATCGGGGGGCCGGGCAAAGCCCTGGCGGAGCCGGGAGCGGCTGTCCCTGCTGGGGGCGGGGCTTTTCACCCTGATCGTCTCGGCCCTGTTTCCGGCGGAACGGTACAGCGCCTTTCTCACCGCCTTCCTTACCGTAATCGGCATGGTCTTCGTACCCGTCTACGCCCTGTTCTTCATCGACTTCCTGTTCCGCCGGGGAAAGAGGGGCGAGGTTCCGGCCTTCCCCCTCCGCCTCCTCCTCATCGCCGCCGCGGGTATCGCGGGCTACGGGATCTTTACCCGGTATGAACTGGGTATCCCCTCACTTTTGAGTATGGCCCTGGTATGGGCTCTCTATCTTATAAACCGGTACGCCGGAAAGGATCGTTTAATATGAAAGACGAAACAAGTTACATGAACGAAGCGGCGCGGATTGTTGACGCGGTAAGGGAACTGAACCCCCTGGTAGACTGCATCACCAATTACATTACCACCAACGATTGCGCGAATATTCTCCTGTCCTTCGGGGCTTCCCCGGCGATGCTGGACGTGCCGGGGGAATCCTACAACTTCGCCCGGATCTCCGGGGCCCTGTACATCAACTTCGGCACCTATATCCGGGATCAGGAAGCCTCCGCCATAGAGGCGGTGCTGGGCGCCAGGGCGGCAAAGCGGCCCGTCGTGCTTGACCCGGTAGGCTGCGGGGCCATTAAGGGGCGCGCCGGCATCCTGGCCCATCTCCACGAGATTGGGGGGATAGACATTATCAAAGGGAACGGCGGGGAGATCCTGAGCCTGGCGGGAAAAGAGGCGAAGGTAAAGGGCGTGGACTCGGGCGGGGAAAGCGAGGGCATAGAGGAAGCGGTAACAGCCCTGGCCCGGCAGTACGGCTGCGTGGCCGCCGCCACGGGGAAAACAGACCTGGTAAGCGACGGGAAACGCCTTGCCCGTATTTCCAACGGGGTGGAAATGCTCACCAAGATCACCGGGGCGGGCTGCATGGCCGGGGCGCTTTGCGCTGCCACAGCCGCGGCCGCCGCGCAGACCGGAGGCGACCTGTTTACCGCCACAATTGCCGCCCTTGCCGCCATGAGTATCGCGGGGGAACTGGCCTACGAGAAGGCCCGGCTCCCCGGCTCCTTCCGTACCGCTCTGATAGACAGCGTCTATACCCTTACCGGAACTGCCCTGAAGGAAAGGGGGAAGCTGGAATGCCGTTGAAAAGAGGCGCCCTCCGGTTCCGGGGTTCCGGGGCAAGGGGAATCCGGGGGATCTCCGGGTTCCCCGGCGCTTTCCGGGACAAGGCCCGGCTGAGAGCGGCCCTGAGACTCTACCTCTGTACCGATCGGATCCTCTCCCTGGGGCGGCCCATCGGGGAAACAATCGCCGCCGCCGCCGCCGGAGGGGTTACCATGGTGCAGCTTCGGGAAAAGGAGGCTTCAAGCCGGGACTTTTACGAAATCGCCCTGGAACTGCGGGCCCTGACCCGGAGCCTGGGTATCCCCCTGGTTATCAACGACCGTCTGGATATCGCCCTGGCGGTGGGCGCGGAGGGGCTTCATATCGGCCAGTCGGATCTTCCCCTGAAAAAGGCCCGGCAGCTGGCGGGGCGGAACCTGTTTATCGGGATTTCGGCGGGAACCGTCGGGGAAGCCCTGGCGGCGGAGCGGGAGGGGGCGGACTACCTCGGCGCGGGGGCGGTGTACCCCACCGGGAGCAAGGCCGACGCGGGAAAGGCTATCGGGATAAAAGGCCTGGCGGCTATATGCGCCGCGGTCCGCATCCCCGTAATAGGCATCGGGGGCCTTAACGCCGGAAACGCCGGAGAGGCCCTCCGCGCCGGGGCCGCGGGAGTTGCCGTAATCTCCGCCATCCTCTCCCAGCCGGACATGGAAGAAGCCGCCCGGCGGCTGCGGGAAGCGGTTGACCGGGCCTCCCCGCGGGGTTCCTGAGGTGGCCCCTTCGCCGGCGGCGGGCAAAGCGGCCCCGGGGGACAAGGGGGCGGGGATTCAGCCGGAACTGCTGCGGGATCTCCGGGCCTTCCGGGGCGCACTCTTCGATTTAGACGGCGTCCTGGCGGATTCCATGCGGGTCTGGGATCCGATCTGCCGGGACTGGCTCAGGGGCCGGGGCGAAGAACCGGAACCCGGCCTGGAAGACCGTATCGCCCCCATGACCCTGGAACAGTCGGCGGGCTACCTGCGCCGGGCTTACCGGATAGAGCTTCCCCCGGCGGATATTATCAAGCAATGGGAGGGAATGGTACTGGATCAGTACCGGACGGGCATAGCCCTTAAAAGGGAAAGCGCCGCCATCGCCGGGGAGCTTTACCGGGCGGGGCTCAGGCTGGCGGTGGTTACGTCATGCTTCCCCGCCGCCTGCGAAGCCTTTCTGGATCGCCAGGGAATACGGCCCTGGTTTTCCGCCCTGGTATACGCAGGCGAAGGGGGGGGAGACAAAAGCCAAAGCGGCGTCTGGCTAAGCGCGGCCCAAAGGATCGGGGTAAAAGCAAGGGACTGCGTGGTGTTTGAGGATTCCCTCCACGCCCTGCCGGGGGTACGGGCTGCGGGCATGGCCTTCGCCGCCGTCTACGATCCCTCCTGCAAGGACTGGGACGCCCTCAAGTCCGGCGCGGATTTCGCTGTTTTCGCATAGGCCCGGCCTGCCGCGAAGGGCACGAACCGCACTAAAGCGGGTTAAAAGCCCCTCGGACTCAAGGGAATTGAAGTGAAGTATCGAAGTTTTCGGCGTAAAAGTTCGCGGGGTTCGTGTGGTTAGCGGCTATCCCTTTATCCGTACTTTTAGCCTAATCAAGGTACTCGTTTCGAAACAAGCTTAGTAGGCACAATAAAAAAAACCTCCCGGGAAAAGGAGGTGAGGAAACCCGGGAGGCGGCCTGATAGGCGGTCGGTGTCAGGCAAGCTGTTCACAAGCACAAAACCTATGTATGTCGGTGTTATCATCTAAAACCGCTATCCTAGACACTTTAAAGTTAAGACTTTTTCGGCCCCGGGTCAAGTATTTCCGAAAATAAGTGAGGCGGCCTCTTTTCCGGTAGATCCCGATAGCGCTTAAAACAGAAAAATGGTGTAAAATAGGACTATGAGTTATCCAGGAAGAAAAAACCCGGCCGGACGGGTTCGGGGCGGCAGGGCGCGTAAAATTCCCGCATTGGTTCTTTTCTGCCTTTTCTGGGCGGAATTTTCCCTCTTTGCCCAGGGTGCGGAAGGGCAAAGGGCTTTAGGCGGCGGGACCAAGGCGGGGGAAGGATGGATCATCCCGATTCAGGGGGATATCGAGCCGTCCATGACCGCCTTTGTGCGCCGGGAAGGCCGGAAGGCGGTGGCCGGCGGGGCGAAATTCATCATCTTCGAGATCGACACCTTCGGGGGCCGGGTGGATTCGGCCCTTCAGATCACCTCGTTCATCACTTCGATTAAAGACGCCCGTACCATTGCCTGGGTGAACTCGGGGGCCGGTTCCATGGGCGTCAGCTGGTCCGCCGGGGCGCTTATCGCCCTGGCCTGCCAGGATATCTATATGGCTGCCGGCACTTCCCTAGGAGCCGCGGCCCCGGTTACGATCGGGACGGACGGTTCTTCCGAAGGGGCTGGTGAAAAGACCATTGCCGCAGTCCGCTCCCAGATGGCCGCCCTGGCGGAACGGAACGGCCACCCGGTGGGGATCGCTCTGGCCATGGTGGATTACGACGTGGAACTCTGGGAAGTCCTGGCGGACGGCCAGATCAAGGCGCTTACCCTGCCGGAACTGGAACTGCTGGAAAAGAACGCGGCGGATTCCGGGCTGGAACGGCGCTCCGTCATATCCCCCCAGGGGAAGCTCCTTTCCCTGACCGCCGGGGAGGCTGTCCGCTTCGGTCTGGCCCGGGGTCTTGCCGAGGACCGGGAAACCCTGTTCAGCGCCGCGGGCATCTCCGGCCGGGCGGTG
>JAIRRU010000194.1 GCA_031255815.1 Treponema sp.
ATTTTCTTGGGTTCAAGAGATTTTTGAACCGGGTTCGTGAGGTTCACGGCGGGAACGGAATACGAAACTATCTGCGTATTCCGGGATTTTCCGGTTATGTATCGGATTTTATTCTCCGGCGCGTTCATCGGCGCTTTCATCAAGTTTACCAGGCTTGTTCCGCTCAAACTATAGACTTGTTCAAGAACCCGGCCGGTTCTCTGCCAGCCTGCGGCTAGCTTTTTCAGTAGAGCTGGTTAGAAACTGAAGTTTCTGAATAGTTTTACTGAAGAATCAGGTACGGAAGCAACAGTTCGCAAGGTTCGGGTAAAAACGGGCAGCTAAGGCCGGGTAAAATCCCCGTAAATTGAAGTACGGCAGGCCCTGTTCGGGTGTTTCGCGGTAAATGTTAAACCGCTGGGGGCGCACGCATTTTTTTTGCCATATACGCCTTCCAGGTATCGGGATCTCATTGCTGCGCGATGTCTTTACGCGGGCGATTGACATAGGCGCGCAAACTGAGGCCTAATAGAGAACCGGAATGGCAGGGTTTCAGGGAAAGGATAGGGGCGGCATGGGCGGTTTGCTGCGGTATTTACGGCCTTTTGCGCCTCTTCTCGCGCTGGCGGTGGGAACGCTCTTTATCCAGGCCATGTGCGATCTTACCCTGCCCAGCCTTCTGTCCCGCCTGGTAAACGAGATTTTACGGATCAACACGGTTTCCCGGCCCGAAGAGGATTCTTCCATCGTCCGGATAGGCTTCGCCATGCTGGCTGTCGCGCTGGGCGGGGGAGGGGCGGCAATTGGGGTGAACTTTCTCTCCACGCGGCTGGCCGCCGGCATAGCCAGGGATCTTAGGTACGCGGTATTCGAAAAAGTAGAGCATTTTTCCAGCAGGGAATTCGATTCCTTTTCTACCGCTTCCCTTATTACCCGGTGCACCAACGATATCAATCAGATCCAGGGGATCTTTGCCATGGGCATCAGAATGATCTGCTACGCGCCGCTCATGGGTACCGGAAGCATTATTATGGCGGTAAGCACCGCGCCGTCTATGAGCTGGATCATCATTCTTGCCGTGGCCGTCCTTATGGGCATGGTAATTTCCATTATGAGCCTTGCGATGCCCAAATTCCGCCTGATGCAGAGCCTGGTAGACCGTCTTAACCGCCGGGCCCGGGAAACGCTGAACGGCCTTATGGTGATCCGGGCTTTCGGAAAGGAAAAATTCGAAGAACAAAAGTTTGATGAAGTTAACCGCGAACTCACGATGGTAAACCTGTTTGTAAACCGGATTGCGGCGCTCCAGTTCCCGCTCATGCAGCTTATCATGAATACGCTTATCCTGCTCATCATCCGGATAGGTTCCTACCGGATCGCCGCGGGTCTTATGGATGTGGGCGGCATGATGGCCTTTATCCAGTACGCCACGCACATTATTTTTTCTTTCATGTTCCTTTCGATGATGTTCATTATGCTGCCCCGGACGGCGGTCTCGGCGGATCGCGTTGCCCGGGTGCTGGATACCGAAGTTACCGTTAAGGATCCCGAACGGCCCAGGAATTTCGGCGCGGCCTCCGGGGGCGGCAGGATTGAATTCAGGAACGTGTCCTTCCGCTACGAGGAGGGCTCCGCCGATGCCCTGACCAATATCAGTTTTACTGCCGAACCGGGGGAGACTACCGCCATTATCGGCCCTACCGGTTCGGGAAAGTCCACCATCGCCAGCCTTATACTGCGTTTCTACGATGTTTCAAGCGGCGCCATACTCTTCAACGGCATTGACATACGGGAACTGGCCCAGGAGGAACTCCGTTCCCGGATCGCTTACGTGCCCCAGAAAAGCGTCCTCCTTTCCGGCCCGGTTTCCTTTAACCTCAGATACGGAAAGAAGGATGCTTCCGCCGCGGAGATCCGGGAAGGCGCGGAAATCGCCCAGGCCCTGGACTTTATCGATCAGAAAGAAGACGGTTTTGAATTCCTCCTTTCCCAGGGCGGGGCCAATCTTTCGGGCGGCCAAAAACAGCGGCTTTCCATTGCCAGGGCGCTGATACGGAACCCGCAGCTTCTTATCTTTGACGACAGTTTTTCCGCCCTGGATTTCGCCACCGACGCGCGGCTGAGAAGGGCCCTGGCGGAAAAACGGAAGGACGCGGCTAAAATCATTGTGGCCCAGCGGGTGGGCACCATTATGAGGGCCGAAAAGATCATCGTTCTGGACAACGGCAGGATCGTTGGCATGGGGAGCCACCGGGAACTGCTGGCGGCCAGTCCCGAATACCGGGAGATAGCCGAATCCCAGCTTTCGCGGGAGGAAATGGCATGAGCGACCGGCGCAGTCCCGGGCAGGGAGGGCCGGGCGGGGGCCCTGGCGGGGGGCCCGGGCGTTTTGCCATGATGGGCGCCAAAGCCAGGGACTTTAAAGGCGCCATGAGGCAGCTTGCAAGCTATCTCAGGCCGTACCGGGGGGCAATTGTTTTTGTGTGGGTTCTGGCCCTTCTTTCGACAGCCTTCACCATCGCGGGCCCTTCCGTTATGGGAAGGGTTACCGACGAAGTGGTGGACGGCCTGGCCCGCAGGGGGGCGGTCGATTTTGACCGGATAGGCCGTATCCTTCTCCTGCTTTTGGGCCTCTACCTGGTAAGCTCCTTCTGCTCCTGGCTGCAGGGCTTTATCATGGCCAAAGTTACGGTAAAAGCCGTTTACCAGATGCGGGACGATATCGGCAAAAAGATACACCGCCTGCCTTTTTCGTTTTTCGACGGCGTCAGCCACGGGGAGGTTCTTTCCCGGCTCACCAACGATGTTGACACCGTGGGCCAGAGCCTTAACATGAGTATTACCCAGATCATCACCTCCCTCTGCAGCGCCGCGGGTATCCTTGTCATCATGATCTCCGTGAACTGGATCCTTACGCTTATCTCCGCAGCCTTCCTTTCGCTGTCCTTTATTTTTATCACCCTTATTGTCAGAAAATCCCAGACGCTTTTCAGGGAACAGCAGCGCGGTCTGGGAAAGGTGAACAGCCATATTGAGGAAATGTTTTCAAGCCATACCGCCGTTAAAGCTTTTTCCGGCGAAAAGGATTCGGTAAAAACCTTCGACGGCCTTAACCGGGCGCTCTACCGCGCGGCGTGGAAATCCAATTTCCTTTCGGGGCTTCTGATGCCCATTACGGGTTTTATCGGAAACCTGACATACTCCGTGGTTTGCATCGCGGGCGGCGCTTTCGCCGTCCGGGGGATAATGACCGTGGGCGGTATCCAGGCCTTTATCCAGTACATACGATCCTTCAACCAGCCCCTTACCAATATCGCCAATATCTCTAACATGCTCCAGCAGACGGCCGCCGCCGCGGAACGGGTTTTCGAATTCCTCGCCGAAAAAGAGGAGAGCCCCGACTGCGCCGCGCCCCTCTCCCCGCCTTCCCCCCGGAGCCGGATAGTTTTCGACCGGATCCGCTTCGGTTACGATCCGGAAAATCCGGTTATCGGGGCTTTCAGCGCCGTTATCGAACCGGGTTACAAAATCGCCCTTGTAGGGCCCACCGGCGCGGGAAAGACAACGATAGTAAAACTCCTTATGCGTTTCTACGATCCTCAGGACGGGGCGATTTACCTGGACGGCAGGGACATCAGGTCTTTCAGGCGGCAGGATCTCCGTTCCCTTTTCGGCATGGTGCTCCAGGACACCTGGCTTTTCAGCGGAACGGTCGCCGAAAATATCCGCTACAGCAGACCGGAAGCGTCGGATGCCGAAGTGGAAGAAGCCGCCCGGGCCGCCCAGGCGGATCATTTTATCCGAACCCTGCCGGGGGCTTACGGCATGATCCTCAACGAAGAAACGGGCAACATCTCTGCGGGCCAGAAACAACTCCTTACCATAGCCAGGGCCATTCTCGCCGGCCCGGGCATACTCATCCTTGACGAGGCCACCAGCAGCGTGGATACCCGCACGGAAAGCCTTATCCAGAAAGCCATGGACAACCTTATGAAATCCAGAACCAGCTTCATTATCGCCCACCGGCTTTCCACCATCAAGAACGCCGACCTTATCCTGGTACTGAAGGACGGCGACATTGTGGAACAGGGCTCCCACCAGGAACTCCTTGAAAAAGGGGGATTCTTCGCGGAGCTTTACAACAGCCAGTTCGCGGGTAAGGAAATTTAGCCCGGAGCCCGTCCGCTCAAAGCAAACAGGCGCAGTATTTCTAACAGTAATTCGAACCGGGCTCCTCTTTGCCCCGTCTCGGGCCGCGTATACAAAGCGCCGTATAAGGTTCCGGGGTTCCCTTCGCCTGGTACCTTGTTTACACTAAAATGAGCTTGTTCCAAAACCCGGTTGGTTTTGAAACAAGCTCCTGGAGAAAATTGCTAATTCCTTACTGTATAAAGAATTATGTGAAGGCTATTTTCTCCGGGGGTAAGAAGCTTTTCCAAAAACTGAAGTTTTGGAACAGCCTCAAATGTCTGATAAACCCGCCGGCTTTACCAGGCTGCAGGAAAATTAAGCCACGAACGGCACGAACCACACAAACCGCACGAACTTTTACGCCGATAGCCCTGGCTTTTTGCCCGGCTCCAGCCTGGCTTTGCCAAGATTTTTGGTGTCCGGGAAGTTTCGGCGTAAGGTTTGTGTGTACCGTTCGTGGCTCAATTTCCTGGCAGTCCGGTAAAGCC
>JAIRRU010000012.1 GCA_031255815.1 Treponema sp.
AGGTATTAAACCCTGAGTCTAACCACCTCGGGAGAACAACATACCTCGCCCTTCAGGGCGAGGTTGTTGATTCGTAGCGAAGGGTTTAATACCCAGGAGCCCGCTCACCGGTTCGCGGGGGAGCTTCAGGGCATATTTACGCGGCTCCCCGCTCCCCGCGGAAGATCCCGCAAATTATGGACAGGCTCTATTTAGTGTCTGTCCGCAAAGCCGGTTGCTTTACGGACAGACCTTGTATTTGCATACGCAAATGAGTTTTTAAGGAAGCCTGTCCATAATGTGTCTACATTATGGACAGGCTCTATTTAAGGGGGTTTTCCAGGGTCTGGCCGTCCAGCACGATCATTACCCGGCCTTCCCGGAGGAGCCGGCGGTTGTTCTCCGAGGAGAGGATAAGGGCCGCGTCCTCCCGGTCGATGAGGGGGTCGGTGGGCCGGATGCCGAAGACCCCCCTGGCGAGGATCCGCAGGGGCCGTTCCCCCACAGCTTCGCTTAGCCCCGGCGCGAGCCCCGAGGGGCCGGGAAAGAAAAGGTCTTCGGTTCTGGCGTAGCGCGGCAGCGGGGCCTTGCCGTCCCGGGTTTCCAGCATATTTTTTTCGTAAATCAGGTTCATGTCCGTATCCCAGATCTTGGGGAAGAGGCAGGGCTGGAGGAGGGCGGAACGGCTGGTGCCATGCAGCGGCAATTCTTCCCCGGCTATGATGAGGATCCCCGTATAGTCCGCCACGGGCGGCGGGGCGATGATCCGGGGAGCCTCGGCGGGACGGCTGTGTTTAAGGAATTCGGCGGCCAGATCTTCGAGCTTCAGGCTGTAGGCGGCGCTGAGGCTGGACAGATCGGCGGAGTGGGCCGGCGGCCGGAAGCGGGCCGTCCAGGCAAAGGCTTCCAGCCGGGAAAGGGAAAGCTCCCCGCTCCGGACATAGTCGGCCACGGTACGGGAAGAATCCACGGGGATTGACAGGATCCGGGGCTGGATGAGGGCCGGATAGCCCGCCCGGATAAGTTCCTCCCCCTGGATCCTCCCGGTGGGCAGTCTGATGCCGGCGGATGCCAGATCCAGGGAAATCCGGGCTTCTATCTCCATCTTTTCCCAGTCTAGCTCCCCGCTGAAACCCAATACCGGTTCCGCCCAGGCCGTGGTGAGAAGAAGGATCTGGAGACCGAAAAAGAGCTTTCTCATTTCCCCTATTGTTGTATCGGCACTTTCAGGTTCCTTCCCTCACGCAAGGTATCGTTCAGCCTCATGCCGTTTGCCTGGGCCAGGCTTTCCGGATCCACCTGGTAGAGGAGGGAGATGGCCCAGAGGGTCTCCCCCTTTTTTACCAGGTGGTTCCCCTGAAAATCCGCAGGCCCGGAAGCCGCCCGCGCCCCCTGGTAGGGGCCCGCTTCCTTAAGGGCCGGGATGCGGATCCGGCTGCCTATCTGGAGGTACCTGCTCCTGATGCCGGGGTTGGCGTTTTCGATAAGTTCCACGCTTACCCCGTAATGGAGGGCCAGGGCCGAAAGGGTGTCCCCGTAGCGAACCGTGTGGAAGTAGTTTTTGATCAGCTCCGGCCCTTTCCGTTCCAGTATTTCGGTTACCAGGGGGAGCTGGGCAAGGGGAACCTTAAGCTGGTAAGCCTCGTCCGGCGGGGTGATGTTGTAGATAAGCTCCTGGTTCCCCATTCTGAGGAGGGCCGGATCCATGCCGGTTTCCGTTGCCAGAAGGGCCAGATCCACCGTCCTGTTCAGGGGTATCCTGGTCCATTCGAGGCTCTCCTGCCAGGTTTCCACGCCGAAAAGACGGGGATTGGCCATGATCCAGGCCACCGCCAGGAGCTTGGGCACGTAGTGGATCGTTTCGGTTTTTAAGGCCGCCCGCTCCGAAAGCAGCCAGTAGTCGTTTATCCCCGTGTCCTTTACCGTCCGGCTCAGCCCTCCCAGCCCGGTATTGTAAGCCGCCAGGGCCATGGGCCAGTCCTCAAAGTAGCGGTAGTTTTCCTCCAGCTTCCTCAGCGCCCCCTGGGTGGATTTCCAGAAATCCATCCGCTCGTCCATCCAGTCGTTCACCTGCATGTCGAAGGGCCCTATGCTGTTCTTCATGAACTGCCAGAGTCCGGCGGCGCCGGATCTGCTCAGCGCCGTGGAAAGGTAGCCGGACTCAATCACCGGCAGGTAGATGAGTTCGGGCGGCAGCCCGCGTTCCTCAATTTCCCGGCGGATAAAACCCAGGTAGGGCGCCCCCCGGCGCATCACCGCGTTGAGCCAGGCTATTCCCCCCCCGCTGGTATACTGTTGGATGTAGTGCTGGGTCAGGGCCTTTTCCAGGCCGGGAATGGAGAGTTTCTCCCGCGTTTCCGCCTCTTCCCGGAAAACGGCGCTGGAATTCATAAAGCGTTCCGGTTTGGGGAAAACCTGCTGCCGTATGGGGCGGCCCGGATCAGCCCGGGCCCCTGCCGGCGCTTCCTCCCGCGGCCGCGGATCTTCCCGGATCGGGGAAGCTGCCGGGGCCGGGGAATCCGGCGGGGGCAGGGTGATTTCCGGCATTGCCGCCCTCTCCGCAGTTGGGCTTTCCGCAGTTGGGCTCTCCGCAGCCGGGCTTTCGCTTTCCGGCGGAATCCCGGCGGAAAGCGGCGGAATTTCGCCGCCCTCGGAGATCTCGGCGGCAGCCGGGCTTAGGGCGGCGGCGAGGAGAGCCCCGGCCAGGAGGGCCCTTTTGGAGCCCCGCGCGGCCTTAGAACTTTTCGCCATAATACACCCCCGCCCATTCCCAGCGGCCGTGGATCTCCGGGTCAGAAGGGAAGTTGACTTTCCTGAAATAGAGGTACCAGGTGGAGATATGGAGGGACCAGCCCCAGGTGCGCAGATACGCCTCGTTGGCGTTTGAGCCCGGATCCAGGTTTTCGTTGTAACGGATCCGGTTCCCCCGCATAAAGTCGGAAAGGTTGAATTCGGCCATTCCTGAATCATCGGTTTCCTCCTGCCCCCAGGAACGGGCGAAGAAGTTCACCTTGGCCCGGTAGGACCAGAGCCGGGAACTTGAACCTGCGTCCAGCGCGGCCTTAATGCTGTTTACCAGGGTGTTAAGGTTTTCAAAAGTCCAGTCCTTGGGAGAGTTGTTAAAGGCTACCATTTCCTTGGCGTAATTATCCGCCCGGGGAAAACCGGGAACCGTGCCGCCCTGGTGGGGCAGGTACTGGTTGTAAGCTTTAATGGCCCCGATCCAGTCCCCGGTCTTTTCGCAGGCCTGGGCCAGCATGAAGTAAGCCGGGCCCGGATCTATCTGGTCGGAAAACCGGGAGATCAGTTCCTGGTAGTACCATACCTGCTGTTCGGGCTTATCCACCAGATTGATAAGCTGGTTCAGACAGGCCAGATGGATTGACTGGCCCAGAACCGTAAGATCCGGATAGTTCTTTACGATGATGTCGAAATAGCGGGCCGCTACGGGGGCGGCGTCCTGCTGGAGGTAGGCGTAGGCGATCATCAAAAGGTAGTAGGCGTTGTAGGGATCGTCCGGGAACTCGTTGCTGCGCCGGCCCAGGAAACTGATCAGCCGGCCGTACTCCCCCAGTTTCGCGTAGGCGTTGGCTATCTCCCGGATCAGGACGAACTGGCCCTCTCCCCCTTCGCTTTCTTCCCCCAGAAGGCTGAAAAGTTCTTCCAGATTCTCCCGGTTTTCGCTGCTCCCGGCCAAATAGTAGGGATCCGTCTCCCTCTCCCCCTTTTGCCGCCCTCCCCATCCGGAAAAAGCGGGGGCGCAGCCGGAAAACAGGGGGGGGAAAACCGCGGCAAGGAAAAGAATCCGTAAAAAGCGCAGGTTTGTCATATTTTTCATCCCAATCCTAACATCAATCTCCCTTGGCATGAAAGGGGATACATGCTTATACTGATAGCTCTGGATCCTTTTTTCCGCAGGGCGGCGGCCCGTCTGGCCTTTATTATCGGCCTGTTCCTCATGATTTTCGGAATCGCCTTTCTCCTGGGGAGCCTTGCCGGCGCGTCCCAGGTTTCCGTACTGGTTTCTTTTATCTTTGTGATCCTCGGTTCCCTTTTCGCCTTTCTGGCGATAAGCCTGAATAAACGCGCGGTCTATCTTTTTTTCGCCACGTTTTTCCTGCTGGTAGGCCTTTTTCTCTTTCTCTTTTCCCTTAAGATCCTTCCGGTCTCCTTTTCCCAGGCCTGGCCCCTGCTTTCCGTCTTTTCCGGCCTCGCCCTCTTTCCCGCGGGCTGGCGGCGTTTTGGCGGCATACATCCGGCCTATGTGGTTCCCTCGATAGTTTTCGTGGTGCTGGGCTCCGCGCTCCTGGTGTTCTCCCTGGATCTGGTGTCTTTTTCTTTCCGGCAATTCATGCTGAACTGGTGGCCCCTTTTGGTCGTTTTGGCCGGGCTTATTTTGGTTTTGATCTCCCTTGGCACGAAATTTAACGCCGGGGAGATAAAAAAGTGACCCTCCGGTGGGGAATTTATGGGGAGGGATTCTCTGCGCCCTGCTTCTTTTTTCCTGCGGCTCGTCTTCTGACATAAAAGAAAGCGCCGTCAGCTTACCGGAAGCGGCCCCCGGCCCCGCGCAGGCCGGAGGCGGAACCGCCCAGCCTTCCGGGGGCGGGCTGGCCGACGAGATCCGCGGCCTGGTGGAAGCGGGAACCCCTTCGTCCCTCCTTGCGGCTCTGGATACCATTCAGGGCAGGAACCTTGGAGGCGGGGAATTCGGCAGGATCATGAACGCCGCCGCCGCCCTGATCATCCGGCGGCTTTACCCCGATCTCCGCGCCCAGCTTCCCCCGGTGGATCTGCCCAGGATACACGCCTATACCCGCATCATTCAGGAGGCGGAGGCGGGAAACTACCTTCTCCCCCCGCCCGGATCCGCCGATTACCTTGAACATATCCTGCCTTTCCTGGCCCTGTTTTCCGCCGCTTCTTCCGGCCCCCCCGCAAATGCCGCGGCGATCCTGGAAAAGGCGGCGCGGCTTAAGCCCGATTCGGTGCTTGCCCCCTGCTTTTTGGGAATTCTTCGCGAAAGCCAGGGGGATCTCCCCGCCGCCCTCGCCGCCTACGGCCGGGCGGCCGCCGTATCGGAGGAATGTTACCCCGCGGTTCTGGCTATTATCCGCATCCGGAACCTGGACGGCGATCACCGGCAGGCCATCAGGGATCTGCAGGATCTGCTTATCCGCTATCCCGACAACATCGCCATAAAACGCTCTCTTGCCCAGGCCTACTACGATGCCGGCGAATGGTCCCGGGCGGAATCCGCCATTGCCGAGATCCTTCAGAACGACCGGGGAAACGGGGAATTCATCCTGATGCGGGCCCGCGTCCTGGTGGAACTGGGCCAGTTCCCCCAAGCCCAGGCGCCGCTGGATCTCTACGCGTCCATTAACGCCCAAAACCCCCTCTACCTTTTCCTGCGGGCCCGTGTCCAGGCGGAAGGCTTCCGTAACCGGGACGCGGCGCTGAACTACCTCCGGGCCATCATGCGGAGTCCTCTTTCCGCAAGAGGATCCGCCGGGCAAACGGACAGCCTTTCAGCGAATATCGTGGAGGAGGCTTCGGTATACGCGGCCCGGCTTCTCATGGAATCCGCCCGGGCCGAGGATCAGCGGGAAGGCCAGGAATTGCTCCGCCGCCTGGTAACGGCCCCGAACCCCTCCCCGGCGATACTGAGCCTGGCAGTCCGCGACGCTATCCGCCGGGAAGACTGGCGGGGGGCCAGGGACAATGTTATCCGGCTTCTGGCGGAACGGCGCAGTTCCCAGGATCTTCTGGACGCTTACACGGTGGAACACGGCCTGGGGAACAACGCGGCGGCCCTCTCCTACGCCAGGGAACTCTACGAGCGGGACAGCGGGAATGAGGATGCCGTTACGGCTTATATCTCCGCCCTTATCGACACGGGGCGGCAAAGCGAGGCCGCCAGGATGATTGACAACCGTCTCGGATCCGTAAGCGCGGGGACGCTGAAAAGCCGTTACTATTACCTTCGCAGCAGAGTCCGCAGCGACGAGGAACAGATCCTAAGCGATCTCCGCTCAAGCCTCTTTGAAGATCCCCGGAATCTTTCCGCCCTTACGGCCATGTTTGAGTATTACCACCGCCACCGGGACGAGCGCCGGGCGGTGTACTACCTGAGGCAGGCCCTCGCCCTTGACCCGGATGATCCCCAGTTAAGACGTTACGAGCGCGAATACGGCGCCCTGCTGCGGGCCAATTAGAGTCTGCCCGTAATGTGTCTACATTATGGACAGACTCTAAATATAGAAGCAGGCAAACTGCGCGCTACAGGCCTGTATCCGCTCCGCCGGCAGGCGGGCCGGAGCGTGATGCGGAATAGCTGTTGCGTAAACCGGAAAAAGTCCTTTAAAATAGACTTGTTCAAGAACCCGGTTGCTTCTCGAACAAGCCCTGCAAAACGCTCCGCATTTTGCTGTTTTTAAGCGGTTGTTGTTTAAGAACTGAAGCTTTTAAACAGCTCTAATAGATCCGTCCGGGGAAAAATGGAGGAAATCATGAATAGAAAGACCGTAGCCATGTGTAATATCGGACTCTTTTTGGTAATTGCGGGCGTATTTTTCCCGGCTTTTGCCTATGCGGGAGGCGCAAGTCAGAGCGCCGCCTCGAACAGAGGCAGATACTTGACCAGCCTCGGATACATCTATCAACCGGAAGAGATACAAATCGACTCCCTTCTTTCAAAAGAGGATTACAATTACCCTTTGCCGCA
>JAIRRU010000023.1 GCA_031255815.1 Treponema sp.
GCCGCGTCCAGATCCGCGGCCGCTTCTTTCCACCTTTCCATCTGGGCCGCCACGGCGGCCTCCAGCAGTTCTTTCTGCTTTCCCCCAAGCTGATCGAAGGCGGAAAGGGAATCGGTAAGTTCCCGCTCCTTCGTCCGGATGCGATCCAGAGCCTCCTTCTCCACCCCGGCGATGACGGCGTCCATGCCCTCCGCGGAATCTTCCCATTTTTTCCGCTGCACGGCGATAACCGCGTTTAGCTTGGCCCACTGGGCGTCCAGCACCGTGTCCAGATCCGAATTGATATCCGTCCAGGACTGACGCTGGGCCATAACCAGGTTTTCGATTTCCGCCGTCTGATCCAGCCATTTCTGCCGCTGGGTCTTGATCTCTTCTTCCAGATCCACCACGGATTTTCCGCATCCCTCCAGCCGGGCCTCCCAGGCGGATTGACGGGTTCCGGCCTCCCGCTCAAAGCCCGCCAGGGACTTTGACCATTCCTCCCGCTGGGCGGCAAAGGCGGCGGCCAGGGATTCTTTCTGTTTTTCCGCGACCCCGTTGAGGGCGGCCAGGGCCTGGACAAGCTCCTGCTTCTTCGCCCCGGCGGCCGCGTCCAGTTCGGCCATGGTGTCTTTCCACTCCTGCCGCTGGGATTTCAAAGTCTCCTGTATCTCGTTCATCCGGACTTTGGCGTTGTCCTGCAGGGCGTTTAGCTTTTCTTCCATGGCGGTTTTTACCCGCTGGATGCGCTCCTGGGCCTGATCCTTCAGTTTGTTCAGGGTAGCGTCTTCCAGCTTGTCCGCCCGGATCCCCGCCTTTTCCACCGCCTCGTTCAGGGCCCGGTTGATGACCTCCATGTCCCGGTCCAGGAGGGTCATCCGTTCCTGCTCAACCTTGTTTATCGCCTCCCGGTAATCCTCCACCCGCCGCTCAATGACTTCCGTACTGGCTTCCAGATCGGAAACAGCGGACTTTACCGCGGCGATTACCGTTTCCCCGATCTTTCCCAGGGCCTCGGTATTTTCCCGCTGGAAGCGCAGTTCCAGCCCCTGGATGTTTTTTTCCAGGCCCGCCACCCGTTCCCGGGCTTCGGCAATCTGTTTACCCGCGGCTTCAACAAAAGACGATTCTTCCCGGACCCGGGCCAGGTTCTCCTGTACCCGGGCGGTCATTTTTACCAGTTCCTCAAGGGAACTGTCGTAGGCGTTGATCCGCTCGTCGATTTTCGCCATGGCGGCGGCCCTGTCGGACCATTCCTGATCGTTCATCTGGAGCCGTTTCATCAGTTCCCGGGCGGATCTCTGCTCCACGTCCAGGGCCAGGCTGTAATCCTTGACCGCCGCCGCCTGCTGATCCGCGTAGGCGGCAAGATCTTTTTTAAGATGCTCCGCGTATTTCCGCACCGTATCCAGGGAACGGTTGTTCCGCCGGTCAAGGCTCCGAAAGAGGATAAGAATCAGAATAACAATACCCAGTGTGAGGAGGTTTCCCGCGGTAAAAAAACCCATTTGCGGTTTAGCCTAACACAAATTGTGTCAATTTGCGATAGTCGGAAAATACAAAATCCGCTTCCGGGCAGCTTCGTTTGAAAGGCCAGGAGATCAAGGCGGCCTTCATCCCCGCCTGTTTCGCTCCCCTCACATCGTAGCGGAGGCTGTTTCCCACGTAGAGGATCCGTTCAGGCGGGCAGGCCAGGCGGCGGGCCAGTTCGATGAAGGGAAGGGCGGCAGGCTTTAAGCTTCCGGCGGTTTCGGAGCAGAGCACCGCGTCCCAGAAACCGCCGAACCCCAGGTGTTCCAGCTTCTTTTCCGGGGGAAAGTCTGAGAGAAGGCCCAGCTTGCGGCCCCCGGCACGGATGGCGGTAAGACATTCCTTGGCCCCGGAAAAGGGGGCGATGTTTTTAAAAAGCGGCTCCCAGCCCCGGTAGATGAGACGTTCGATCTTCTCCCTTACCGCCGCCGGATCGGCCTTGAGCAGGGCCGCCATCAGCCGGGCCTGGAACTCGTACAGGGCCTCCCCGGAGGGAAACCGGGGAGGGGGCTCCCCCTTCCCGTGGAGTACGGCCCGGGCCTTTGTCAGGGCGGCGAACAGGGGCAGTTCCCCCAGGACAAAGGGGGTAAGCCTGATATTAAGCCGGTAGTTGGGGTACAGGGTTCCGTCCAGGTCGAAACCCACCGCATCGAAATTGTCTTGAGGCATCTCTCCATAGTATACCGGATCCGGAACCTTGATATATAGTGAAACTGCTATGGAAACCATCACACTGAATCAGGCAAACCCTGCCCGGATCTCGTCTTCTGGATAGAGGAGAACGCGGCCTTCCCCCTCCCCGCCCTGGTACCCAGTCATGATTCAAAAAGTGGATAAAACCAAGGAGGACCGCGGATTGCGCGGATAGAAAGGATCAACAGGGATGAAAAGCAACAGCGGATTGGATTCCAAAAACAAGCGGCGGAAACAAGAGTGGATATTGTTTATATTGACATTTTGCCCTATACTTCCCTTCAAAAGGGTTCGTTTTTATGAAAGAAGTCCTCATTATTGACCAGTCGATATTTCTACGCGATTTTTTGAGGATAAAATTGAGCGAAAACGAGGTGGAGGTAACTACCGCTTCGAGCGATTTAGAGGCAATATCGAAAATACGGAACGGCACCTACGATCTGATTATGCTGGATTACCACCTGGGCGGCCACGGTTACATGGAGATCCTTAAACAGAAAAAGGCCAACCCAAATACCCGTAATATCCCGGTGTTCCTTTTTGTTCTGCGGATAGAACAGAAAGAGGTCATAGACCTTCTGCCTTACAATGTAAAAAAGGTATTCAGCCGGCCGATTCTTATCGACGCTCTGCTCGCCTCCATGGCGGAATTCCTTAAAATTGACTTTAGGAGCATGGATAAACGTCCCTGCACGGTAGAAGCCCATGTTAACGGGGATATGGTCTTTTTGGAGATTTCCCAGGGGCTGAACCGGGACAAGCTGGATCTGCTCCATTTCAAAATCGCCGAGCTCATCAGCCTCTACGCAATAAAGGTTCCCAAGATCATTGTCATACTCAGCGACATGAAGCTGAGTTTCGCCGACACGCCGAACATACAGAAGATGCTGGAAACCATCGTGCAGTTCTGCAAGGGCAAATCCCGGTTTATACGGGTGCTGACCAGGGACGATTTCGTAAAAAAGTACATCGAGGATCAACGGTCGGAATACGAGGAAATTCGGGTGGTTCCCAGCCTGAAGGAGGCCCTGGAGGAGCTCATCCCCGAGTTGGGCAGGGGCGACGAAGAGCGGGACGCGGAAATTATCTGGAACCGGGCGCTTACGGTAAAAGAGGCGGTCCCCGGGGAATCCCTGGGGCTCCGGTATAACGCCGCGAAATTCCCCCTTAAGAAGTCCGATCTGGAAACCCTCAGGGACTCCATACAGGGCCGCAAAATCGCCGTGGTGGACAAGGATCCAGCTATACAGGAACTGCTTAAAAACACCTTCCAGCGCCTCAGCCTTAACGTTTCGGCTTTTCTCAGCGGGGAAGAATTCCTTGAAGCGGTGAAGAATTCCGCCCGTTTCGATCTGGTGTTCCTCGATCTGGTCCTGCCCAAAACAGACGGTTTCGCGGTGCTGGAGTCCCTGGGCACCTATTCTTCAGCGCCTCCCGTGATAATCCTGTCCGCGGTAACCCAGCGGGAATCGGTTATCCGGGCCTTTAAGATGGGAATCAGAAGTTACCTTACCAAACCAATTAAGCCGGCGGATATTTTCAGAAAGGCCATGGAAATCCTGAGCCCGGGTTTTTAAAAGCTTTATGCGGTATTCCTGCCTCCATACCCATACCTTTTTTTGCGATGGCTCCGATGATGTGGAGACTTACTGCCGCCGGGCGTGGGAAAAGGGCCTCCATTCCCTGGGTTTTAGCGCCCACGGGCCCATTGCCCGGAAAACCGGTTTCGTTTCAAGCTGGAATATGGCGGAGGAACGGCTTCCGGAATACCTGGACGCGGTGCGGAAGGCCCGCCGGCGTTGGGAGGGAAAACTCAGGATCTACCTGGGCCTGGAGGCCGATTTTATCCCCGGCCTTACCGGCCCGGCGGACCGGGAATACCGGGAGATGGGGCTGGACTACCTTATCGGTTCGGTCCACTTTATCATCCCCCCAAAAGGCCCGCCCTTCGAAATAGACGGCCCCTGGGAGCCGATAGAGAGGGGTATCCGGGAAGGCTTTGGCGGCGACGGGGAGGCCCTGGTCCGGGCCTACTGGGACAACGCGGCGGCCATGATCGCCGCCGGGGGCTTCGACATTCTGGGGCATATAGATCTGGTCAAGAAAAACAACCTCAAGCGCATATTCGACCCTCAAAACCCGGACTACCTCCGCCGGGGCGGGGAAATAGCCCGGGCCGCGGCAAAAGCCGGCCTGGTGGTGGAAGTGAACACCGGGGGGATGAACCGGGGAACCGTCGATGAACCCTACCCTTCCCCGGCTCTCTTGAAAATCTTCCGGGAAAACTCCGTCCCCGCCCTTATCTCCGCCGACGCCCACCGGGCCGAAGACCTGGACGGCCACTACGAAGAGGCCCGGCAAGCCCTTCTGGCGGC
>JAIRRU010000030.1 GCA_031255815.1 Treponema sp.
TTTGGAACAGCCTCCCGTTACAGAAAGTTTTTCTGTGAAACCAAAATCGCGAGGAACAGTGAGGCTTACTATGGACAATGCATGGCTTAAGGAACGGAACTGCGGGATCCACATGACCATACGGGATGCGGACTGCGCGGGTTTTGACGCGGAAAGGATAGCCCGGGACTTTCATGACCTGGGGATGAATTTTTTCAGTTTCTTCGCCGGGGGCTACGTAACTACCTATCCCTCCAAACTGCCCGAATCGCGGATCAGCCCCTGGCTTGGGGGCGCGACCTGGTAAGGGAGATTACCGAAGCCGCCCGCCGCTACGGCATTAAGACGGCGGCCTCGCCGGCGACTTTGAAACCTCCCTCGGGGAACTGCCCCTGGGCCGGGAAGGCGGCGTTTACCGCTTTACCCTGCCCAAACTGAAGGATTACGAGCTGGTGGTACTGGAAAAAACAGGGGTATAAAAAGCGCATTTGCGTACGCAAACGCAAGGTCCGCCCGCGATACAAGCGATTTTGCGGGCAGACGCTCATAAGGGCCGGTCCCCGGTATTCAGGAAGGGCAGAGTCCAAAAATTGACTACGAATTTCAATTTTTGTTGATTCTCTTTCTTCCTCCAACTTTCTTCGACTTGAAGAAATTGCTATTTTTTTTACGAAATAATTATGGCGCGGTTTTCACTTCATGGTTTATAACGATCTCTGTCGCGGATGTATCCTAAACCGCAAACAATTTATCGAAAGAGGAGAGTCGAACGATGAAGAAGAAAATAGTGTTGCTCATGGTTTCCCTTGCCCTGAGCCTCGCGCCCCTGTTTGGGGGAGGTCGGCAGGGAGGGGCAAGCCCTTCCGCCGGGACCCAAAGCCTGGGAACGGGGAGAATTTCCTACCCCATTAACACGGACGTAACCCTAACCTACTGGGTGGCGGTGAACCAGAACATGGCCGCCAACTATGCCAATCTTGCGGACACCCCCTTCGGAAAAGCCCGGCAGGAAAAAACCGGGGTGAAGGTGCAGTATATTCACCCCCCTGCGGGAGCCGACATGGAACAGTTTAACCTGATTGTCGCCAGTGGGGACCTCCCCGATATTATGGAGCGCACCTGGATCACCTATACCGGCGGCCCAGAAAAGGCCATATCCGACGGGGTTATCATCAAACTGAACGATGTTTTTAACAATTACGGGCCCAATGTCAAGGCCTACTTTGACGCCCACCCGGATTACGACAAGATGATCAAGACCGATACCGGCAGTTACTATATGTTCCCCTATATCCGGGGGGACATCGGGCTTTTGGTGACCAACGGCCCCCAGATCCGTAAAGACTGGCTGGACGAACTGGGATTGCCGGTTCCCGAGACTATTGATGACTGGCATACGGCCCTGACCGCATTCAAGGAAAAAAAGGGATCCCGTGCGCCCTTTACCTTTACAAACTGGAACCTTGTCCCCTTTGCCTATGCCCACGGAGTCCCGCCCCGGGCTTTCTTTATCGGGGATGACGGAAAGGTTATCTACAGCCCTATTCAGGACGGTTACCGGAACTACCTTAGGCTTATGGCCCAGTGGTACCGGGAGGGGCTTCTCGATCCGGATATCGCTACCATGCAGACTTCCGTATTGAACCAGAAAATGGTAGCCGGCGTTTCAGGCGCCACCGCCGCCCAGGTTGGTCAGGGCATGGGCACCTGGACCACTAACGCCCGGGCCACGAATCCCCAATTCCAGCTTACCGCCACGCCCTACCCGGTACTCAGAAGGGGCGATAAAGTCTCGATGATCTACACCTCCTTCCCCTACCAGGGCGGAGGCTGCGCGGCCATTACCACTGCCTGTAAAAATGTGGAAGTAGCCGCTCGTTTCCTGGACTGGAACTACAGCGAGGAAGGCCACCACCTCAACAACTTCGGGGTTGAAGGGGTTTCCTACACCTGGGTTAACGGCTATCCTACCTTTACCGATCTGATCTTCAATAACCCCAACGGCTGGCCCGTGGCCCAGTCCCTGGCCTCATACGCCCTATCTCAGGGGAGTGGGCCTTACATCCAGGATATCCGCTACCTTGAGCAATACTACGCCCTGCCGGAGCAGCAGGCGGCTGTTAAGACCTGGCCCTTCCCGGAAATGCTCAAGCATCTCTTGCCTCCGATAACCCCCACCCCCGATGAAAGCCGGGAATACGCCCGGATTATGGGTGAGATTACCACTTATCAGACCGAGATGGAGATCAAATACATCCTGGGCACCGAGCCCCTTTCCAACTTTGACACCTACGTTAGCACCATCAAGCGGATGGGCATTGACCGGGCTGTCGAAATTCAAAACGCAGCTCTTGCCCGCTACAATGCACGTTAGCAACCTGTTAGACTGAAAAAATCCCCCTCTGGTATGACTCAGTGGTACAGTACCAGGGGGGATTTATGGGTAACTATCCAAAGACGATGAAGGCGCTAATCGATTCTGCTTCAGGATCGCCCTGACATTGACGTATAAATGCGTTCCGGTCGGTAACACGTAGGTATTGTATACATATCGCTTTAGTCAAATCAACCTACTAGTTCCGAAAGACCAATGAATGAACCCCATGTCATGATAATTTGCCCTCGAACCTATTTTGCTAACTTTTCCATTCCTGATAGACTTTCTTCCGTTCTGGTAAAAAGTATCCGCAAATAGATTTGCTGTTGCATCAACATTTGTATAAAAAATATTGTACCTAGAGGCTTTCCCAAAACCAACCGAGTTTTGGGAAATGCTCCCTA
>JAIRRU010000255.1 GCA_031255815.1 Treponema sp.
CAGCGTTTGAATCGAAGCGCCCAGGCCCGGTATTTCCCCGGCGGCCCGCAGTTCCGGGGCTTCCGCCGTATACTGGCCGAAGACGGAGTCCCCCCACTGGGTATCGGCGGTAACTTCCCGCTCCAGGGAGCTCAAGACGGCCAGGCCTTCCGCCGGATAATGATCGATTTCGGTTACCCCGTTCTCGTCGGTCCGGGTTATGCCCTGAATAAGCCGGTCTCCTTCCTCGTAAGCGGCCCGCCTGCCGGAAAGCCGCCGGCTCATTTCCTCCCGCGCCATCGTGTAGAACCGGACCGCCGACTCATAATCATGGGCAAAGATCCGGTCCCAAAGCTCCGAAAGCACGGAATTGGCGTTTTCTATATATTCCGGGAAACGCTCTTCGGAATCTTCGCCCTCCGGGGCCCGGAGGTTCCCCAGCTCCGCCATTTCCGCGGCGGCTTCCGCCAGGAGGGCGCGGGTTTCGGCCAAAAGCCTGCCGGTTTCCTGCCGGATTTGATTCTCCTGTAACATGGCCTCCCCGGCGCTTTGGCTTCCCTGCTGCCAGGCGTCAAAAAGCGGCTTCGTTTCCAGGGCCCGCTCAAAAGCGGTATCCAGGGCCGCCGCTTCGGCCAGATAGTCCACGGCCCGGATCAGGGACCGGAAACTGAGGAAATTTTCCTCCTTGCCGGCCAAAACCTGCTGATCAAAAAGCACCCGGTCCGGGCCGCCGCCGGTTTTCCGCAATTCCCGCCCCGCGTCCAGGAGGGCCAGGGGGTATTGCGTATAGGCCGCGGCATAGTCGAACCTTCTCCGCGCCCGCTCGTAATCCCCGGTCTTCATATCCGCCAGGGCCGCCGTGAAGGACTGGTCCGCCAGGGCCGCCAGGGACCGTTCAACGCCCCCGGCAACGGCATCCCAGTAGGCTTCCACCACCCCCAGCATACCTTCTTTGGGGAACTCGTCGCTGCCCTGGATAAGCCGGGAGGCAAAAGACAGGAAAGACCCGTCGCCTATGGTTCTATCCGCCCGCTGGAAGTAGTTCAGCTGTTCATCGAAATAAACGGCGTTTTCATACAGAAGATTTTGAAGCTCCCGGACCGGGCCCGCGGCGGCGGTAAACCGTTCAAAAAGGCCCCCGATCCGGGACACCCCGCCGCTGGAATCGGGGCCCGTCTGCCGCGCCGCCTGGGCAATTTCCGCCGCCGCCGCGTTCAGGGGCCCGGTAATAGCCGAAAAAGATTCTACCCCCCCGTTAATATCCGCCACAACCTGCCTGATCCGGTCTTCTATGATCTCGCCGTATTCTGAGTCAAAAAAATCGTCCTGGTAAATATCCAGGCCCCTGGCATAGGCCCTTAACGCACCCTGATAATCCCCCGCCGCGGTCAGATCCCGGCCTTCCTCAAGAACCCGCCGCAGCCGGTTCCGGTTATGGGAAAACTGGGTAAGAGTCTGAGTCTGGGCGATAAAATCCTGAACCTGGACGCTCCGGGAGGATTTTAGTATTTCCATCTGGCTGATAAGGCTGAGAATCCTTTCCGTGTCGTCAGGATTATGCTCCACCGTGTCCAGAAGTTCATCCGCGGCGATGTTGAATTTTTTCTGAATCTCGATAATCCGCTGGAGCCGCTTCTGGACTTTGTCAAAATTATCGGGGTGGGTTCTGACATAGCCGATTAAAACCTCAATGGCTTCCTCGTACCTTTTTTCCTGCATGAGCCCGTCCGCCTGGGACAGATCGGGGTCATAGCTTCCCCCCGCGTACAAAGAAGCGGACGCCGCTGTGAGACACCAGCAAAACGCCAAAATTCCCGCCAATCGCCTTTTCCCGGGGCTCCGCACTCTACAGCTCCGAATTTTTTTTATCAGCTCCACCGGGCTGTTCACTCAAACCTTGAAATTTTGAAAAAACCTCATATATATACATATCGGATAACGGATAAAAACACTATAGACGCCTTTCCGTTTGCGCTATGAACAGCCGTTAAATAAAATATACCAAAAAAACGGGCTTTGTGTATCCCGGCGGGAGCCCGCGCCCCGGATCGGCCCGGACAAGGGCCTATGGCGTTTCCGCCGCTTTTTTTGTATACTTCCGCCATGAATATACTGGTAATCGGCGGAGCGGGGTACATTGGCAGTCATGTGGTCCGGGAATTCCTGGATCAGGGCCACCAGGTTACGGTGTACGACAACCTGTCCAGCGGGCTGCGGCAAAACCTCTTTCCCGGCGCGGCCTTCGTTCACGGGGACATCCACGACAACACGGCCCTGCCGCGGGTCATGGCGGAAGGCGGCGGTTTTGACGCGCTGGTTCACCTGGCGGCATCCAAGGCCGCGGGGGAGTCCATGCTGAAGCCGGAAAAATATTCCCGCAACAACATCAGCGGGACCATCAATATCCTTAACGCCGCGTCCGAAACGGGGATCAAATACCTTGTTTTTTCTTCCAGCGCCGCGGTCTACGGGGAACCGGAATACCTGCCCATCGACGAAAAGCACCCCGCGAACCCGGAAAATTACTACGGCTTTACCAAGCTGGAAATCGAACGGTTTTTGGGCTGGTATGAGCGGCTCAAAGGCATCCGCTATGCCAGCCTCCGTTATTTTAACGCCGCGGGCTACGACGTAAAGGGCCGGATTACCGGGCTGGAGCAGAACCCCGCCAACCTGATCCCCGTGATCATGGAGGCCGCCTGCGGCATAAGGCAGGAAGTGCGTATCTTCGGGAACGATTACGACACCCCCGACGGCACCTGCGTCCGGGATTACATCCACGTCAACGATCTTGCCGTAGGCCACGCCGCGGCCCTGGACTATATCAGCGGAAACGACAAGAGCCTTACCCTTAACCTGGGAAGCGAAACCGGCATCTCCGTGATGGAGGTAGTGGAGGCCGCCCGGAACATTACCGGCAGGCCCATCCCCGCGAAGATCACAGGCCGCCGCCCCGGCGACCCGGCGAAACTTACCGCTTCATCCTCCCTGGCCCGCGAACTTTTGGGCTGGCAAGCCCGCCATTCGGACCTGGAGACCCTTATCAGCACAAGCTGGGAAGCCTACCGCCGCCCCCTTACGTAAACCCCCGCGCCCTTTGCGCCCCCTGCGGCTGCTCTTAATAGTGAAGATTTACCGCAAAGTCCGCAAAGAAGGCGCAAAGAGCGCAAAGATGCCAGGACTTCCGCATTTACTTTCAAATCTTCAAAAAACAACAAAAGTGAAGAAGTTTTAAAAGACCCCCCCTCTTTTCCTTACTTTTTTTACTTCTTCGACTTTTTCGACTTTGTGGTAAAATTCCCCCCCTTCTCGACCTTTGCGGTTACTCTTAAAACGAAAGATTTTTATTCACAAGGACTCATAGTTGTATTCGCAATTTTCACCCCCAGAGAACGAAAACGTTTACTTGACAAAAACTATAAGCGACTTGATAATAATAGTTGATTAATATGAAAAAAGATGCCGTCATAGTACCCCCCCGACTGATCTCCCGGGAATCCGGGGCAAGGGGCGGAGTTTCTGACCGTTTCCACGGAGGTTTTTTATGAACAACCCGTCTATTTGCCGTTTCCCGGCCCCCAGGGCCCGGTTGTTTTTGCGGATTTCCCTGGCCGCCTGCGCGCCGCCCCTGACCACGGAGGAAGGAAGCCTGATCATACGGCTTGCCGGAGGCTCCGGCGCGGCACGGGCCTCTGTGGAAGAAATCGTCGCCCGCCTTTCCTACCAGCTGGAATTTTCCGGCCCCGGCGGCGAAACCTTGAGCCGTACCGCGGAGCCGGGCGCCGGAAGCCTTACCCTTTCCCTAAGTCCGGGAGACTGGACCATTGGGGCCGCCGCCCATCTGCCGGACGGAACCCTCTACGGAACCGGGGGAACCTCCGTTACCGTAAGCCCGGGCCGGATCAACGAGGCGGACCTGGCCATGTATCCCGTGGATATGTCGGTACTGACCCTGCATGTATCTGGTTCCTCGTCCACTCCTCCGGGGAATGATTCAACAGGCGACGGAACCGAGGGAAACCCCTTCGCCACGATGGCCAAGGCACTGGAAGTCATAGGGGATAAGTACGCTCAGCCGACCTGGCCGGGCAAGAACTCCGCCTACGTTTCACCCGCCGAAATTCTGGTGACCGGGACTATTACTACGGAAGGTTCATCATCCTCCAACGGCATGGTGGATATAACGGATACCGGTTTCTCTCGATACACCGAGTATCCCCCCATCATCCTAAAGGGCGGAACGGGTGGAGGAACCCTTAAAGCAAACAGCCTCCTCCCCCCGAAGCGGGTTCTCTATATAAACAACGCGAATGTAACCCTGGAAGCAGGCTTGATTCTGACCGGGGGAGATACCGGCTACGGCGGCGGGGTGTATGTAGCAAACGGAACCTTCACCATGCGGGGGGGAGAAATTGACGGCAACACCGCCTCCCAGGAAGGCGGCGGGGTGTATGTAGCAAGCGGAACCTTCACCATGAACGGGGGGACCATCAGCAACAACACCGCCACCTATGGCGACGGCGGCGGAGTGTATGTTCCAGGCTCCTTCACCATGAGCGGGGGGACCATCAGCGGCAATCAAGCCAACAACATCATCGGCGAGGGCGGCGGAGTGTATGTAATGAACGGAAATTTCGCCATGAGCGGAGACGCGAACATCAGGGACAATAAAGCCTCCAGTGGCGGCGGGGTGTGTGTTGACGGCGCCGGAA
>JAIRRU010000078.1 GCA_031255815.1 Treponema sp.
CCACTTTAAGATCCTGCCGGGGTATGCCCTTTTCCAGGATGATCCCCGCCAGATGGTTAATGGTACGCCCGGAATCAAAGATATCGTCCACCAGAAGCACCCGGTCTCCGATCCGCAGACGGGCCGGATCGTAGGTCCAGCCTTCCACGGTAACCTTATCCTGTTTCAAAACATCCGTGTAAGACCGGGCCACCACCGCCGCGTAGTACACGGGACGGGATTTCCTACGGATCACTTTGAAATACTCGCTGATCACGTTCCCCAGGCAGGCCCCGCCCCTAAGGGACACGTAGATAACATCCGGCATAAAACCATCCTGGTATATCCGGCGGGCGAGCTTGAGGGTGTTGTTCCGAACCGTATCGTAGGGAAGGAATTCCTTCTTCATAGGCCAATCATACCCTTATGCCCCCGGAAGCTCCGGCAAGACTGTTCCCGGAGCCCGCTTCCCCGGGGTAAACGAATCCGTTCTGGGCCCGGACCCGGTCCATGGTCTGCATGATAACCAGGGATTCGGAAAGGCTCATGATTTCGCTTTCCGGTTTTCCTTCCCTGATGCAGCGCGTTACTTCTTCAACCTCGTAATTGTAACCATTGGAAACAAAATCACCCTCGTAACGGTAGCTATACTTTCCGGGCAGGATCAGGCTGGCGCTGTGGGAGAACACAAAATCCGGCAGATGAATCCGGCCCTGGGTTCCGTATATCCACCCGTCATTTACCGCGGAAGTGCTGATGGCGGCGCTTACCGAGGCGATGCGCGGCCCGCCGTAGGAAAGCAGAACCGATACCGCTTCGTCGGCGCCGGTTTCCCCCCGGTACATTACGGAGCTAAGGGTTTCGGGCCTCTTCCCGCCAAAGGCCAGGGAGGCAAGGGAAAGGGGATACACCCCGGCGTCAAGGAGGGCGCCGCCCCCCAGTTCGATATTGTACAAACGCCCGGCGGGGTTAAAGGCGGAGGCGAAACAGAAATTCGCCTGCATCATTTTGACCTCCCCGATGATCCCCGAGGCAAGCCATTCCTGAACCTTGCGGAGAGGCGGGACAAAACGCGTCCACATGGCTTCCATGAAAAACACCCCGTTCGCCCTGGCCTCGGCGATCATCTCCGACAGCTCCGCCCCGTTGATGCTTACCGGTTTTTCACAGAGCACCGCCTTTTTTGCCCGGAAGGCCCTAACCGCCAGATCCCTGTGGGTAACATGGGGAGTCCCGATGTAAACCACGTCAACCGCCGGATCTTCCAGCATAGCGCCGTAATCGCCGTAGGCTTTCTCAAGGCCGTGGCGGGCGGCAAAAGCTTCCGCCTTTTCCTGTGAACGGGATACCGCCGCGTAGGGACGCGCCCCCTCCGCGCAGCGCAAACCGGCAAGAAAACGGTTGCTAATACCGCCGGTTCCTACCAGCGCCCAGTTTAGTGTGCCCTTCATGACGTCCTCCTTTGTGCTGTTGATTCCACTGATCCGCTCAGAATACTATCCGTCCCGCCGCTTCGCATTGCGGGGCGATTCAATCCCCCGGCGCGCTCCGTTTCTTTATCGCCGGGAACCTGAAAAAACCAAACAGGCTCCCCACAAAGCCGCCTACGATATGGGCAAATTCGGAAATGTTATTGGAACTGAAAGAATTGAAAATTTCCCGCCCCAGGTAGAGTATCAGCACCAGGATGAAGGTAAGGGGGATCTCCCCGGCGGTAAAGTTGGTAAACGAAGCCAGAAGGATCATCATAAACACTACCCCGGAGGCGCCCATAAGGCCGGTATTGAAGAAAAATATGTTAAGCAGCCCGGTTACCAGGGCGGTGATAAGGATCATCACAAAGAGGGAGAGGGATCCGTAGCTTTCCTCCAGAATAGGGCCGATAAGGAGGATGAAGGCGAAGTTGGAAAGCAGATGGGTCCAGTTTTCGTGCCCGGCCACATGGCTGAAAAGGGTGATCCAGCAGCGGAAATCCCCGCGCCTAAAGGCGCCTTTTCCGGAAACCATGAACCAGAGTTTCTCCAGCGGGTAAGAGCGGAACAGGGTCTGGGAGAGGAACAGGACGCCGGCGCTGAAGAACGTAAAGGTAAGCACCGTGGGGGCGTTGTACTTGATCCGCATGGCCTAATTACGCGCCCCCGGCCCGGGCTTCAGCTCAATTTCCACCGGGCAGTGGTCGGAGCCTTCCACCTGGGAGAGGATCCGGGCGCTTTTTACCCGATCCAGAAAGGCGCGGTCAACGCAGTGGTAGTCGATACGCCAGCCCACGTTCCGCGCCCGGGAGGCGGCCCGGTACGACCACCAACTGTAATGCCCGCTTTCGCCGGGATGGAAGTGGCGGAAACTATCAACATGTCCCGCCTGGGTAAAGGAATCCATCCAGGCCCGTTCCTCCGGCAGGTATCCGGCGTTCTTCTCGTTCTCCCGGGGCCGGGCCAGATCGATGGGGGTGTGGGCTATGTTGTAATCGCCGCAGAGGACAAAGTGGCGCTTCTTTTTTACCAGATCGTTACACAGATCCATCATGGCATCGCAAAAACCGAGTTTGTAGGGAAGCCGGGCCCCCCCGTCCCGGGAATTGGGGAAGTAGGCGGAAATAAGGGTAAAATCCCCGAATTCCGCCAGCAGCACCCGGCCTTCGTCGTCAAATTCCCTCAGGCCCAGGGGCCTTACCTCGTCGGGCTTTACCCTGCTGTAGATCGCCACCCCCGAATAGCCCGCCTTCCTGGCGCTGGCCCAGTAGGCGTGGTAGGCCTTCCCCGCCTTGTTCCGGGGAACCCGGAGATCCTCCGAAAGCTGTTCCGGCCTGGCCTTGGTTTCCTGCAGGCACAGGACATCCGGCGATTCCTCCGCAAGCCAGGCGGAAAAACCCCTCTTTTCCACAGCCCGTATTCCATTGACATTCCACGATACGATACGCACCCCTCCAGTATAGAGGGATAAAAAACCCCTGGCAAGGTAAGATTGCCGGGCGGGATCGCCGGGCATCCCCGCCCCGGTATCAGCGTTGTTCAGAAGCTTCGGTTTCTGAAGGCCTCTATTGTTTTTTTCCTTTTTTTTAGCTATGTTTATCAGGAAAGGTTGAATATGGCGGCAGTTTCCGGAAACGACACCCGGTTGGCGAACAAAAGCAGGAAAAAGCTCAAGGAACCTGAAGATTTCCGGGTTATTCTCCTGAACGATCACTATACCACCATGGAATTCGTGGTGGCCATTCTTATAGGCATTTTCCACAAAAACGAGGAAGAGGCAAACCGGATTATGCTGGATGTCCACCGCAGGGGCAAGGGCCTGGTGGGGATGTATCCTTTCGATATTGCCCAGACCAAGGCGAGCCAGGTGCACACAGCCGCCCGCGAGCGGGAATTTCCCCTCCGCTGTATTGTGGAACAGGCCTAGGGGGTATAAAATAAAAAAATGAAAATTTCAGGTCATGTACAAGCTATTATAAACGCTGCTTATAACGAAGCGAAGATACGGAGCCACGAGTACCTGACTCCTGAACATATCCTGTACGCCGCGCTGGCTTTTGATGAAGTGCAGGGGGTGCTGAGCGCCTGCGGGGCCAACCTGGAGCAGATAAAACGCGGTATGGAGAATTATTTTGAACAGAAGGTGCAGGTAGTCATTGACGATACCGAGCCCACCCAGACTGTGGGCTTCCAGAGCGTTATCGAAAGGGCGGTAATGCAGAGCCAGTCGTCCCAAAAGGAAATGCTCGATGTGGCGGATATTCTGGTTTCCCTCTACGACGAAGAACGGAATTACTGTTCCTATTTCCTGAAAAAAGTGGGGGTAAAGCGTTTTGAACTTCTGGACGCGCTTTCCCACGGATACGAGGGGGACAGCCGCGTTTTCAATTTCGGTAAGAGTTCCGGCGGCCTTGGGGACGGGGATGAGACCATCAAAGAAGGGGTGGAGGAAGACGGCATCGACACGGCCCAAAAGGTACGGGTAAACAAGCGGAACGCCCTGGAACGCTACGCCACCGAACTGACCGCCCTGGCGCGGGAAAACAAGCTGGAACCGGTTATCGGCCGGGAGGCGGAACTTGACCGTACCATACAGGTACTGTGCCGCAGGCTCAAGAACAATCCGGTTCACGTGGGGGACTCCGGAGTGGGCAAGACCGCCATTACCGAGGGCCTTGCCCAGCGGATAGTGGCCGGAAAGGTACCCCCCACCCTGAAAAATTTTCTGATCTATTCCCTGGATATGGGGGCCCTGGTAGCGGGAACCAAATACCGGGGGGATTTTGAGGAACGGGTAAAACGGGTGGTGGAGGAGATGCTCAAAAAGGAAAGGGCCATCCTCTTTATCGACGAGATTCACACCCTGGTAGGGGCCGGTTCCGTTTCCGGCGGGGCCCTGGACGCCTCCAACCTGCTAAAACCCGCCCTGAGTTCCGGAAGGATCCGCTGCATCGGATCCACCACTCACGAGGAATACGGCAAATTCTTTGAAAAAGACCGGGCTCTTTCCCGGCGTTTCCAGAAAATCGACATTACCGAGCCCAGCGAATCCGACGCGGTAAAGATACTCAAGGGGCTTAAGTCCAAATACGAGGATTACCACAAAGTCCGCTACAGCGACGAGGCGGTGGAAGGCGCCGTGCGGCTTTCCGCCCAGTTCATCACCGAGCGCCGCCTTCCCGACAAGGCCATCGACGTAATCGACGAGGCCGGGGCATACGCCAGGATAGAGGCTTACAAGAAAGGCGCGAAGAGGGAAGATCCGGGGAGCAGTACCGTTCAGGAAGGGACGGTGGAGACCGTTGAGGTGGATCTCCCCCTAATCGAGACCGTAGTTTCCCGGATCGCCCGGATCCCCGAACGCGCCGTGGGGGAAACGGAAAAGGACAAACTGCGGGAACTGGAAGCGAAGCTCAAGACCCGCATATTCGGCCAGGACGGCGCGGTAACGGCGGTGGTCAGGGCGGTAAAGCGGAGCCGGGCGGGCTTCCGGGCCGAAGGGAAACCGGTGGCGAATTTCCTCTTTGTGGGGCCTACCGGAGTAGGAAAAACCGAACTTGCCCGGAGCCTGGCGGAGGTTCTGGGAATTTCAATTCACCGCTTCGACATGAGCGAATACCAGGAAAAACACACCGTTTCCCGCCTGGTAGGGGCCCCTCCGGGCTATGTGGGCTACGAGGAGGGGGGCCTCCTTACCGACGCGATCCGGAAGCAGCCCCACGCGGTAGTGCTGCTGGACGAAATCGAAAAGGCCCATCCGGATGTTTACAACATCCTCCTCCAGATCATGGACTACGCCACCTTGACGGACAACAACGGCCGCAAGGCGGATTTCCGGAACGTGATCCTCATCATGACCAGCAACGCGGGGGCGCGGGACATCGGGAAGGGGCTTATCGGTTTCGGGGAACGGATCGTGGACGAATCGGCGGTGGACAGGGCGGTGGAGAAGATCTTTACCCCCGAGTTCCGCAACCGGCTGGATTCGGTGGTTCGTTTCGGCCACCTTTCCCGGGAGATTATGACCGGGATCGTCAACAAGGAACTGGCCGCTTTCAGGAACCAGCTGGAGGAAAAGAAAGTCCGCCTGGAAATCAGCGCCGCCTGCATCGACCGTCTGGCGGAAGAAGGCTACAGCAGGGAATTCGGCGCCCGCAACGCGGGAAGGCTTATTGAGGACAAGATAAAAAGTTTCTTTGTGGACGAGGTGCTCTTCGGCGCCCTGAGTTCCGGGGGCGCGGCGCGGGTTGATTACCGGGACGGCGCTTACCGGCTGGATATTCTGGAAAGCGGGAAGGGCTGCGGGGACGATCCCGGAACCCCCGGCGCCTTTAACCCCGGGCGCGGCCCGGAAGCTTTCAGCCCCCTGAATACGGAGGATCTCCTGGCCGCAGAAAAACCCGCCGAATGTTCCGCCGGGGGCATGGGGAGGGAAGATTCCCCGCCGAAAGGGAGACCCTGAGTGAGCCGCCGGCTCCGTCCCGGCCCGGATCCGCTCTTTCCCTATCTTGACGAAACCCAGCGTTACCCTTTTCCCGATCCGGCTTCCAGCCGGAACGGTATCGTTGCCGTGGGGGGGAACCTCTCCCCCGGCATGCTCCTCTCCGCCTATGAGCAGGGTTTATTTCCCTGGTACAATCCGGAGGATCCCGTCCTCTGGCAGTCCCCCGACCCCCGTTTTGTCATCTTTCCGGAAACGCTCCGTATCTCCGCCAGCATGAGGAAGCTGCTGCGGCAGGGTGTCTTTACTATCACCTTTGACCGGGATTTTCCCGCCGTAATCCGGGGCTGCGCCGAAACGGAACGGCCGGGCCAGAACGGCACCTGGATCAGCGCCGACATTATCGAAGCCTATACCCAGCTCCACCGCCTGGGCTGGGCCCATTCGGCGGAAAGCTGGCTGGGAGGGGAACTGGCGGGGGGCTGCTACGGCATACGGATGGGGAAGGTCTTCTTCGGGGAATCCATGTTCGCCAAAAAAAGCAACGCCTCCAAGGCGGCCTTCCTGAGCATGGCCCGATCCCTCTTTGACGAGGGGCTCCGTTTTATCGACTGCCAGATCCCCACGGAGCACCTCCGCAGCCTGGGAGGCCGGGAAATGAGCCGGGCGGCTTTCCTTAAACTGCTCAGGGAGAACCTGTCCGGCTCAGGGCCGGGCCCGGAGGATTAAACGTTGTCTAAGCCTTGACCCGGGGCTTCCCGCCTATCCTATTGGAACCTTGCCGAATTTCCCGGGTCAAAGAATTTAGGAGGAAAAAATGGGATTTTGTTATATTCTGCGTTTTTCCGCAGACCCTGGTTACGGAGAAGATACGGCTCTTTCCATGCTTATGGATTTTTGCGCCAAAGCGATGATTGACGACATCACCTTTTTCTGCGCCCCCGAGGAATTGAGCCAGGGCCATCTTACCGATGAAGAGCAGGAACGGTTCATGGATTTTTTCAAAAAGGCGAAGGCCCTGACGGAAGAGCGGGGCATGAGTTTCTCCATCAACAACTGGACCACCCTCTACCATACCGACCGGGGCCGCAAACTGCGTCCCGGCCAGAATTTCGGCCTTATGGTTGATGCGGACGGACGGGAAGCGTCAAACACGGCCTGTCCCCTGGACATGGCGTTTAGGGCCTATTACGCGGATCTGCTGAAACGTTTCGGCAGCCTCAAACCCCGGATCTTCTGGATTGAAGACGATTTCCGGCTCCATAACCACCACCCCCTCCGCTGGGGCGGCTGTTTCTGCCGGCGGCACATGGAGGAATTTTCACAGCTCGCCGGGAAGAAACTTACCCGGGAAGAGTTTATCGAAAAGATACTGCAGCCCGGGGTTCCCCACCCCTACCGGAAAATATGGCTCGACAGCGCCCGGGAAACCATGATCGGCCTGGCGGAAGTTTTTAACGGCGCCCTGCGGGAAAGCTCTCCTTCTACGGCCCTGGGGCTCATGTCTTCCGATCCGGCAGTCCACTGCGCCGAAGGCCGGGACTGGGACAGGCTCCTGCGGGCCCTTTCCGGAGAGGCTGCCAAGGTAAACCGCCCGCATCTCCCGGCGTATAACGAAAACGCTCCCCAGGCCTACCTTTGGCATTTCAACACAATTTCGGCCCTTTCCCGGGCCTGTCTTCCCCCGGAAACAGTGGTATACCCCGAACTGGAAAACTTCCCTTTTGCCAGAGCTTCCAAGTCGCTCAGATTTACCCGTTACCAGATTGAATCGGCTCTGGCCCTGGGCATTGACGGTATTACCCTGGATATACTGGATTTTTCCGGAACCGCCGCGCCTATGGCGGGCCACGCCGAAAACCTGGCCGCAAGTAAGAATTTTCTTTCAGCCTGTAACGGAACCGGTGTTTTCAAGTGGGCCCGTGAGGGGGTAAAGGTACTCTTTTCGCCCGACTCTTCCTACAGCCTCCGCACCGAAAAGGGCAAGGATATGTCGGAACTCTACCCCCGGGAGAATTTCTGGGGAGGCGTTTTCGGAAGCATGGGCGTTCCCTTTGTTTACCGTAAAGACTGGAAAACGATCCGGGGGGAGATTAGCGCCGTGAGCGGGCAATTTTTCAGGAACCTCCAGGTAAAGGAGCTTGAGGCGCTTTTTACTGATAATTTCGTGATCATGGACGGCGCCGCCGCGGAAACCCTCTTTGAAATGGGCGCCGGCAGCCTGGCGGGCATTACCCGGGTCAGCCGGGTTCCTTCGGACGAGGCCGTTGTGTCTTACGAGGAGATGGCCGGCAGGGAGGAAGCTTACGCGGTTCCCCGAATAAGCGCCCAGGGGTCGTTTGAATACATCTATCTTGTTGAGTATGAGAAAGGCGCCAGGGTACTGGGCAGCCTCTTTTCCCCTGCCCGCGAGTGCCGGGGGAACGGAACCGCCGTGTTCAAAGACCGGGCGCTGATCCTGCCCTACAGCGGCGGCGGCTATATTCCCATGGCGCTCAACGAACTGAGGCGGCGGGTGCTGTTCCGGGAACTGCAAAAGGCCGCCCGTGTTTTCCGGGGCGCCGGCTTGATGGCGGCGGATCAGGTAAACTTCGGCGCCTATGCCTTCGGGGATCAAGGGCGGCAGGCGCTTTTCGTTGTCAACGGCTCCGCGGATCCGGTGGATTGCGTCAAACTGTGGCGGCCCGCCGG
>JAIRRU010000112.1 GCA_031255815.1 Treponema sp.
ATTTACCTTTTGAGCCGCACGAGATTCGAACACGTGACCCACGCCTTAAAAGGGCGTTGCTCTACCTACTGAGCTAGCGGCCCGAACTTGGTGAACTTGGCTAAATTACCCGGTATCCCTGTCTTTTGTCAAGGGTTCCCCCCCGGCGTCAAAGCGGCATTCCCCGTTTTCACCGCCCTCCGGGGTCTCTGCCAGGGCGAAGATCCGGCACCGTACCGCGTTTGGCGGATCTGCCGAAGCCGCGGCCCCCGGCGATCCTTCGGGCCGGCTTTCCCCGCCGGGATGGGGGGAGAGTAGCAGCTTCAGGTAGTTTTCCGAGACCGCCGGGACAGCGCCGCCCGGCCGGGCGGGGGCGGAACGTTCCGGAACGGCCTCCACGGTACGGCCCAGCCAGCGGCTGATATAGGCGGCCCTGCCCCGCTTCGCCAGGCGCCTCAGAGTTTCCACCCGGCCGGAAACCTGCCCCGGGCCGACCGGGTCTTTGAACCGGAAGGCTGGGGTGTCCGGGCGGGCCGAATAGGGGAATGCGTGTATCCAGGCAAAGCCTATCCTTTCGCAGAGTTCCGCGGTTCTCGCAAAGTCCTCGGCGCTCTCGCCGGGAAAACCGGCTATGATATCGCAGGCCAGAAAAGGATCCCCCTTAAAGGCCCGGAGTCTTTCCGCGGCAAGGGCGGCTTCCTCTGCGGTATAAGGGCGGCCCATCCGCTCAAGCACCCTGTCGCTGCCCGACTGCAGGGACAGGTGAAAATGGGGCCGCACCCGCGGCTCTGCCAGTACCGAAAGCAGGGCTTCCGTAAGGGCCTCCGGCTCCAGGGAGGACAGGCGCAGGGCAATGCGGCGGGTGTTTTTAAGCAGGAAGGCGATAAGCCCCCCCAGATCTTTCCCCTGCCCGTCCCGGTACCGGGAGATATTTACCCCGCTGAGTACCGCTTCCGCGTAACCCCGGCCCTCAAGAGCCTGGAGCCGCCGGAGTACCGTGTCCGCGTCAAGGCTTACGCTGCTTCCCCGGGCAATCCTTACCCGGCAGTAGGAGCAGGCCTGGTCGCAGCCGTCCTGTATCTTAAGAAAGGGCCGGGAGTGAAAAGAGAACTCCGGGGCGTTAAAGGCGAAAGGATCCGCCGGCTTTTCCGCCTCCAGGGGCAAAACCGTGCCGGGGCTTTCCCTGCCGCCGCGCCGGGGCAGATCCAGCAGGGAAGGCTTTAAATTCCCGGGAACCACAGAGAGGCGCGGCTCCCCGCCCTGTCCGGCGGGCCTTTCCTCCAGGGCGGCGATCTTTTCCGCCTCAAGCTGGGCGTAACAGCCGGTTACGATAAGGCGGGACGCCGGGTTGTCCTTCAGCAGTTTACGGATGATCCGCCGGGCCTTCTGCTCGGCCATGGAGGTAACCGTGCAGGTATTGACCACCAGGATATCGGCCCCCTCCTCCCAAGGCTTGATGGTAAAGCCCGCCTCCCTAAAAGACGCGGCCAGCGCCTCGCTTTCAAGCTGGTTTAACTTGCAGCCCAGGGTATAAATCGAGAAGGAAGGCATAAAAGGGATGTTTAGCGGGCGCTCAGGGCCTGCCGGGTACGGTCGAGACCCCGGCGGGCATCGGAAAGCTGGGAATTGAGGGAAAGGGCCCGCTCGTAGGCGGCAATCGCCTCTGAAAAATCACCCGCGTTTTCCCGGGCGTAGGCAAGCCGGGTCCACCAGGCGGCGTTTCCCGGCACCCAGTGTACCGCGGTGGACAGGGCGATATCCGCGTGCCGGAAACGGCCCAGCCGGATGTATATCTCCCCCAGGAAGTAGTACACCATATCTATCCGCTGGCCTTCCGGGGCCAGGTTGACATATTCCTGAAAGTACTGGAGCGCCTCGTTGTTGCGGCCCTCGTAGTAGCTAATCTCCCCCAGGATCTCGATGATCCGGGTATCGTAACGGCTCAGGTTCCGCCCCGACCGGGCGTAACTAAGGGCTTCCTGGAAACGGTTAAGCCTGAGGAGGCTCCAGCATACCACCACATAGGAATCCAGGTTGTTGGGATTCGCGGCGATTTCGTCTTTGCAGATACTCACCGCCCGCTCGTAGTTGCCGTTCCGGTACTCCATAAGGGCGTCGGGCCGGGTTTGGGAAAAAAGCAGGGCCAGGGGGAGAAAAAAATATACCGGGAGGAGTCTTTTTTTCATATCACTCATACTACAAGGCCGTTTCAGCCATGGTGCACTGACCGTTGAACGAACAACCGCTTTCCATCATGATCTTCGGCGCTACGATGTCGCCCTGAAGCCTCCCCGTGCCGCTCAGCTCCACCTTCTCCGAAGCGGTTATATTCCCCGTTACCGAGCCGCGGATCACCACTCTGGACGCGCTGATATCGGCGTCCACCACCGCGTCCCGGTCAATCACCAAAACGCCCCTGGCGTCAATCTTTCCGGAAATTTTTCCCTGGATGAGAAAAGATTTTTCAAAATTCAATGTCCCGGAAAAATCAATATCGGGCGGCAGAATCGTATCAAACTCATCATCTTCCAGCGTGTCAGTATGGACATCCGTCATACCTGAAATTTAACCGGGGAAAGAGAAGCCCGTCAATAGGCTGGCCGGAATTGTGTTGTTACCCGGCGCTTAACAGCGCTTCCGGCCTGATTGCCGAAAGATCCTTTGCCACCAGATCCGCGCCCTCGCCGCGGATCGCCTCTTCGGCGGCGGTGGTAAGGAGGCCCAGGCAGCGCATGCCCGCGGCCTTGGCGGCCCTGACCCCGCTTACCGAATCTTCGGCCACCCAGCAGGATTCGGGCGGGAGGCCTATCCGCCTGGCCGCCTCGAGGAACAGATCCGGAAAGGGCTTGCGCCGCTCCACATCCAGGCCGTTTACCGTGGCATGGAAGATCCCGTCCGCGAGGCCCACGGCTTCCAGGTTCGCCATCATCTTGATGTAGTCCGTGCTGGTAGCCACGGCGATTTTTAAACCCAGGGCAAGGGAGGCCCTTACAAATTCAATCGCCCCGGGCATGGCTTTAAGCGGGCCCCTGCCGGAGGCATTGCCCTTTACCAGTTCCACATAGATGGCGTAGGTACGGGCCTTGTCCCGCCCGATCTCGAAACCCCCGACGCCGTACTTTGCCGCCACGCCGCCCAGATACCGGTTTTCCCCCATGCCTACAAATTCGGCAAAGTCCTCATGCCGTACCTCCGCCCGGTGGGTTTCCCGGAACATGAGCCGGGCCGCCTCGGCGATGAACCATTCGGAATCGGTCAAAACCCCGTCCATGTCAAAGATAAGCCCCCGGGTTCCGGGCCCTGCGGTCTTAGCGCTCATAGATACCTCTTTGGTTCGCCTTCGTTAACCTGGGCGTAGAGTTCGATATAGGCCTTGGCGGTGCTGGCGGCGATCTTCTGGAGCAGCACCTCCTCTATCTGGAACAAACCCACCTCGCTGGACATGGAAACCCCGATGCGGACGGGTTTTTCCGCCCCTTTTTCTATCCGCAGCTCTTCTATCGAGTTGGCGGAGTACTTGTGGATGTCGCCCACCCTGGGATGCTCGGACAGGGCCATGGGGATCCGCGCCCGGCCCTTCTGCATATCGCAGCCGTCCGCCACCAGGATCACCCCCGCCTCCAGGGAATGGATAACCCGGTTCCCCATGTGGCCGCTTATGCCCTCCAGGGCCAGGGATCGGATAACGACCCGTTTTTCAACGGCCTTGGGGAAAACCTTCGCGAGCAGCCGGTCAAGGATGGGGCAGGCCAGGCAGGAGCTGTGAAGCTCGTGATCCGGCCGGCCGACGGACATGCCGACATCGTGGAGTGTGGCCGCCAGGAGGATCGCGATGATACTGTCCTCGAAGGAACCGCATTCCTCTTTTTCAAGGCTGGTCTTTATCCCCGCGTCCCGGAGCAGGCCCATCATGATCAGGGCGTTTAGGGCCACGGTACGCATGTGTACCGGGCCGTGATCGTTGTAGCCCAAACGCTTGATGGAAACGGTATTGGCGTATTCCTGCAGGGCCTGAACCTCCTCGTCATGAAGCAGCAGCTTAGATATGGCCAGGGCCGCGTTTTGCCCGGCGGGCGCGGCTTGCCCGGCAGGAGCGCCCGGAGAGAGCAGGGCGTTCAGCATCCCGGTAATCTTACCGTTCAGCGCGATTTCTTTCTGGGATCTCATATTTTTATATCTTACCCCTCTATGTTACGCTTGGCCCGCCGGAAACGGAATTTCCGCGCCGGGCGGGTTTCGAACCAAGTTCAATATACTCAAAATACGGCCTTTTTGAAAGCGCGGGGGCGTCCGATAATGAAACATGATCAGAAAAGGCTTACGTTTCGTTCTGGCACTGATCTTTTTCGGCATAAACGGGCTTTTTGCCCAGGATCTGTCGATAACTACCAGGGATATACGGATAGAACAGCGGGTGGACGGCGGTTTTCACCTTTTTATCAGGAAAAAGCCCGGTATCGCCTCGGTGCTCCTGACCGAATCAACCCGGGATCCCAGCTTCCGGGAAGACAGCTACGCCTACCGCGCGGCTGAGCGGAACGAGGTAAACGGCAACGAGATCCGGATCATCGACGGGGAAGATATCCCCCGGGAGCGGGAGATCTGGTCTATTATCGACTCTACCCCGGAAAGCCACCCCGAACTGGGCCAGGCTTTCCATCTCTACATTCCCTATATTATTTTTTACGGCTACGAAGATACCCGCCACGGCGAGGTCTACGTGATAGACGGAACCTATTTTAACCTCCGCTCTTTTTCCCTGCCCTACGGGGACTACCGGGGGGACTACCGGGACAACCCCTACATCCTCCGGGTAAGCCAGCGGCCCCTGGAGGGCCTGCCCGAGGGGAACTACATGAGGGATACGGAAGACGCCTTCAAAGAGATAGCCCGGGGCGGGGGCGGGGAATTTGTCTATTCGACCGGCCCGGCGGATCTGGTGGAAAAGATAAGAGGGATCCTGGAAGCGGAAAAAGGCAGAAAGGTGGATCTGGTGCTCTGCCTGGACACCACCAGCAGCATGAAAGACGACATTGACGCGGTCCGCAAGGCCCTTATCCCCATGCTGGAGGGCATTATCCGGGAATTTTCGTCTTTCCGGATCGGCATGGTTCTCTACAAAGACTACAACGACGAATACCTTACCCGAACCATTCCCTTTACCTCGGATTTTTCGGTATTTCAGCGGAACCTGAACAATATCCGCGTCGGGGGCGGCAGGGATATCCCGGAAGCGGTCTATGAAGCCCTCCACGAAGGGGCCGTCAAATTCCCCTGGTCGGCGGAAAGCCGGCTGGTAATCCTGATCGGCGACGCGCCGCCCCACCCGCGCCAGCGGGGCAGGATATCGAAGGACATGGTATCCCAGGTGGTGGAAGAAAAAGGCTTAAAGGTCAACGCGATTATCCTGCCCCAGTAGCAGGCTGATTACCCTGAAATGCCTGATAAGCCCGCCGGCTTTACCGGGCCGCCGGGAAATTTTGCCGCGAAGGGCACGAGCCGCACGAACCCCGAGTCAAAAATCTTTCGGACTCAAGGCAATTGAGATGGAGATCGGGGTTTTCGGGGTAAAAGTTCGTGGTGTTAGTGCGGTTCGTGGCTATCCTTCGGTTCGCGTGTTTAGCGGCTATCCTTTTATCCGTATTTTCAGCCCGGCTCCGCCTCCTCTCCGGTCTTTGTTTGGGGGAAGAAACGGGCCCGCTGCGCCTCTTTCTCCTTTATCCTTTCCAGCACGATAAGGGAGAGCGTTTTGTACTGCTGGGGCAGCAGTTCCGCGTCAAGGCTGTTGTAACGTTCAAGCAGATCGTTAAACTCCGTCCGGGCCTGATCGTATTTTTTCTGTTTGTAGTGGATAAAGGCGATTTCGTATTCCGCCGCGCAGACAAGATCGGTATTGGTCAGGTTCCGATCCAGAAGGGCTTCGTAGTACTGAAGGGCGACTTTGTACCGGCTCCGGTCGGACGCTTCCTGGGCCCGCTGGATTAACTCCTCCGGGCTTGCCTCCTGGGGGATGTCTACGGGCCCGCCGGCGCAGGCTGCGAGCAGGAAAACGGCCAAAAGGGCAAATTGACAAGAAAAGAAAAAACGCATACCCCCATTCTATACCATGGGGCTGCTTTATGAAACAAGCCCCGGGCGTAACGCGGGATGAGCCGCTCACGAAAGACAGGGGGGCTCATAAGAGACAGGGAAGCTCCTCTTCACCACCGGGCTAAGTTTTGCTATTATTGCGCAGATTCGGACTATTCCCCGGGAGGTACTGTTTATGATCGCGGGTGTTATCGGCGCTACCGGCTACGCGGGGGCCGAACTGGTAAGGCTCCTTGCCGGGCATCCCCGGGTGGATAAGCTTTCCCTGGCCTCGGTAAGTTTTGAAGGTAGCAGGATAGAAAACCTGTACCCCGGTTTTCTAGGCAGGGTCTCCGCCGTTCTGGAGAAGCCGGAGGCGGTTATCGCCGCTTCGGACGCGGTGTTCGCCGCCCTGCCCAGCGGGGTGGGAGAGCCCTACGCCAAGGCGGCCTTCGACCGGGGTATCCCCTATATCGATCTTTCCGCGGATTTCCGTTTTGACCGGGATGAGGCGCTTTATTCCGCCTGGTACGGGAAAGCTTACGCCGTCCCGGAACTGCGCGATCACTCGGTGTACGGCCTCCCGGAACTTAACCGGGAGCGGATCCGGGAGCTTGCGGGAGCGGGGGCCAAACCCGGCCCGGTGATCATCGGGAATCCTGGCTGTTACCCCACCGCCGCCTCCCTGGGGGCCTTTCCCGCCCTGGCCGGGGGCATTGCCGGGCCGGGGCTCATCATCGCCGACGCCGCCAGCGGGGTGAGCGGCGGCGGGCGGGAACCAAGCCAATCCTTCCACTTCCCCGAATGTTCCGATTCGGTGGCCCCTTACAAGGTGGGCGCCCACCGGCACAGCCCGGAGATAAGCCGCAACCTGGCCGCCATGGCCGCCAGAGGGGGGCTTCCCGCCCCCGCGCTGATCTTTACCCCCCA
>JAIRRU010000187.1 GCA_031255815.1 Treponema sp.
TATAGGAAGCGACGATATTCTTGTACATTGACTCAAGGTTAAGCACCTTTCCCTGCGGGTTGCCGTTGAGATCGGTACGGTTCGGGGTGCTTTTTTCAGAAATCCATACCGGAACTTTAGCGATTGGCAGCAGGCGGTAGGCAAGCCGCCAAACACCATTCGCAAGGGAATCGGTTGCGACATCTATCGAAAAGAAGATCCGGCAGGAGGGATTTTCTTCCAGGCCTTCGGGAACATCACTGTCACTAAAAACCTGCCCTCTAAATGGATTTGACGGAGAAGAACCGAATGCCGAAAGCTCGCCGGGTTTTATTTTTGCGGCCCTGGCGGCGGTATACTCAGGCTGTAGCTCAATTGTATAATCAAAGGCGTCGGGTTCCGTTACGGCGCCGAGTATTCCGGCAAAATAGCGCGAACCGGTTTTGCCAAGCAGATGGTAGGCTTCCGCCTCGGCCGGTTCCAGGGCGTAACCCCCTTCAACCGGAATCCACTCAAAAAGGCCAAGCTGCCGGATAGAACGGGGCGGACGCAGATTGAGCCGGGCAAAACGGTTTTCTTCTCTGTTGAAGCGCCGTTCGTTTTGGGCCACTGCCGTGGCGCCGGGTTTCCAGAGCCTGCTTTCCTTAGCGGGTTCGAGCGCAAAAAGCGCGCTGTTGGGCGGCGACGAGAGGGAACGGTTTTCCAATTCTTCCCTCATTTTTTCATAAAAAACCGCCATAAGATCCGGCGAACCCGCCGCAAAGATAAAGAACACCGATTCTCCCTGCACCCATATGCTGTTTTCGGGATAAACCGGGTCAAGGCGGTGTATATAACCGCGAAACCTTGCATCAATGACAAACAAGGCGCCGGAAAGATCGTTGGCAAAGGCATTGGCAAAGAAATCGCTAACAGTCTTGTAATTGCCGGCAGGTTCATAGAGATCGGTAACAGCTACATAAATCTGTTCTGCGCCCCGGCTTTCTTTCATCAATGCCCCGGTATATTCAACCAGGGACTGGAAAGGCTTTTCATCGTTTCTCTGTATTTCAGTCCCTCTGCTATAATCCCGGTCGCCGTAAAAAGCGGAACGCCAGGCTTCCCGCTGCAGCCGCTGCGCGATAGAGGGGTCAACAAGGTTAATTTTCGCGTCTCCATACTCGTAGAACGCAAGCTCCCCGCCGGACACCGTATCCGTTACCACATTCCAGAGCCCGGCCAGGGCCTTAACATAGTTGGAATTGTCCCCTTCAACCGTGAACCCTCCCATCGATTCGGTATTGTCATAGAAAAGATGGGCCTGTAGGCCGGCGTCGGCATCTTCGCCCGGGGCCCCTGCCCGTACTCCGACATAAACGGGTTTCCTCCCGCAGCCTTCAAGCAAGATTAAGCTAACCGCAAGCGCCGCAAGCAGAGGTAAAAACGACTTACGGATTTTATCGAACGGAACACTTGCGCCTCCATTTTCAGCCTTCACCATGCCTCACGCCCCCTCGTGTACAAGCTTGTACCGCCTATAAAAATTTGGACGATTGTCTCAAAGCCAACCGGATTTGGAACAAGCCCGATCTTTCAGGGTTTCCCCCGATCCCTTTAAAAATATCCCGGCCCTGTAAACTCTTGATTGGCAAAGATGCTAAAGAAAACAGCATGAAGAAGCCGGACGGCAAAATTCCCTCAAACTTCCCCCATAAAACTGTTTCTTCACCTGTGAAAATACCCTGGAGGCTATTTTAGATACAAATGACCCTTTTGGCAAGCGCTTTGCGGCGGATACCGGGACTGGTTCCAAGACCTGGCCGCACGGAAACTTTGTTCCCGGTGAAAACAAACGGGGAATGCGGAAATTACAAATCGCGCCCTGCCCAAGGCCCCTTCCTCCGGCACGGGAAGGGCCGCGAGCGGCGGAGGCTGCCTTGGGTTTTTGGAAGCCGGCGCAGGATACCTGTCCGCCCGGAGCGCCGGGGGAAAGCTGTGCCGGAGCGGAACTTTTATGCGGCCGCCTGGCGCCCCCCTCCCCCTTACACTTCTCAGCCGGCCTGTTCTTTGCTATTATAGAGGTAATCTGCGTAAGCCGCATCAAAGGGAGGACTTATGATCTTCAATCCTGAATACGAATGTATGGACAACGGGACCCGGCAAAAACTCCAGCTTGCCAGCCTCAAGAACCTGGTGGAAACCCTCTGCGCCAATGTAGCCTTTTACCGGGAAAAGACGGAGGCCCTGGGGGTAAAGCCCGGGGATATCCACAGCCTCAAAGACATCGAAAAACTGCCCTTTACCACCAAGGACGATCTCAGGACAAACTACCCCCACGGCCTTTTGGCCTGCCCCAAGGATCGGATTGTGGAAGTCCACATGAGTTCCGGCACTACCGGAAAGCCGGTGGTGGACGAATACACCATGAAGGATATCAATATCTGGCGGGAAGCCATGGCCCGGACTATGGCGGCGGCGGGCTGCACCCGGAACGATATCGTGCAGAACTGTTACGGCTACGGGCTCTTTACCGGCGGCCCCGGCGCGCATTACGGGGCGCTGAATATCGGCGCGGAGGTGCTGCCCATGTCCAGCGGGAACACCGCCCGGCAGCTTACGGTGATGCAGGACTTCGGCTCTACCGTGCTTACCTGCACCCCCTCCTACGCCCTTTACATGGCCGAGGAGGCGGCGGAGGCGGGAATCGATCTCCGCAAACTTCCCATCAGCAAGGGCTGTTTCGGGGCCGAACCCTGGAGCGAGAACATGCGCAGGGAGATCGAGGCCCATTACGGGATGAAAGCCTTCGATATTTACGGCCTTACGGAGATCATCGGCCCGGGGGTTT
>JAIRRU010000211.1 GCA_031255815.1 Treponema sp.
CCCGAAACCAGGGAAGAGATCATCGCCACCGTGGAAGTGCGGAACACCTTCAAAGTGCCCAAGGCCGGAACCATCGCGGGTTGTTACGTATTAAGCGGCACGGTAAAGCGGTCGGCCAAGCTTAACATTATCCGGGACGACACGGTTATCCATACCGGCAAGATCGCCAGCCTGCGCCGTTTCAAAGACGACGCGCGGGAAGTGGCCGCCGGTTTTGAATGCGGTATCGGCATTGAGGATTTCGACGGCATCCAGGTTGGAGATCAGCTTGAGATCTTCGAGCTTATAGAGGTGGCAAGGAAGCTGGGTGGAACATAGAACCGAACGGCTTGGGCATTTGATTCAGCAGAAGATCAGTTCCCTTATCCTGGAAAGCAGGATAAAAGATCCCCGGGTCAACCCCTTCCTCTCGGTTACCCGGGTTTCCGTTTCCCGGGATCTGGCCTACGCGGATGTGTATATTTCCAACATCAGGGAAAACGGCAACATCCCCCGGGGTGTGGCGGGGCTGCAAAGCGCCGCGGGCTTCATACAGGCCGAGCTTGCCGCCTTTATGCGGATCCGGAAAACCCCGAAGCTCCGTTTCCACCCGGATCTGAGCCTCCGTGAAAGTTTCGATCTGGTTCAAAAAATAGACAAACTGGTGAACAATGACAGCTCCCCGGGCAGCCCCTGAAAAAAACGGCCTTTTGCTCCTGGACAAGAAACCCGGCCTCACCTCCTTTGAATCTCTCGGGGAACTGAAGAGGGCCCTGGGCACTTCCAGGCTTGGGCATACCGGAACGCTGGATAAATTCGCCTCCGGCCTGCTCCTGGTTCTGGCAGGCCGGGCCCTGAAGCTGGCCCCCTGGTTTACCCGCTGCGATAAGGAATACGAGGGGATCGTCCGTTTTGGCGCGGAGACCGACACCCTCGATCCGGAGGGGGCTGTTGTCGCCGAAGGGCCCGTCCCCTCAAGGGAGGCGCTGGAAGAGGCCCTGGGCCTTTTCCGGGGGGATATCCTCCAGGCCCCTCCCGCCTATTCGGCCATCCGCGTTAAAGGCCGCCGGGCTTCGGAGCTGGCCCGGGCGGGGGAGGCCCCGGAAATGAAGAAAAGGCCCGTAAAGGTGTACAGCCTGGAACTCCGTTCCTGGGAACCGCCTCTGGCCTCTCTCCTGATCCGCTGTTCGTCCGGAACTTACATCCGCTCCCTGGCCCGGGACATAGCCCTGGCCGCGGGCTCCCGGGCCCATCTGGCCGCTTTAAGGCGGAAGCGGGTGGCGGGGTTTTCCGTGGAAGAAGCTTCCGGCGGCGGGGATTTGCTGCCCCTTGACGGCGGGGTCATCCGCCGCCTGGGCCTTCCCCGTTTCGAGGCGGGGCCGGGCCTTATCGACGGGATGATCCGGGGAAGGCCCCTGGAGCCGATGCTTGCGGGGCTGGCCCTGTGCCCGGCAGGGGAAGAAACGCGGGCGGGGGAGGATTTTGCCGCCGCGGTCTTTGGCGGGGGGATCTTTGCCGGAATAGTGGAAAAACGGGACGGCAGCTGGCGTTACGGGTATGTCTATGCGCGTTATTAACTGGGAGGATTTCAGCTCTTCCGGCGGGCCGGAAGAACCCGGGGAGGATAAACCCCGCGCCCTGAGCATCGGGGTCTTTGACGGGGTTCACCGGGGGCACCAGAAGCTGATAGAGAAAATCGTCCTCCAAGGCCGTAAAAACGGCCTGATCCCCACAGTGGTCACCTTCCGGCAAAACCCCCGGGGGGTTTTGGCCCCCGCTTCCTGGCACGGGGATATCTACAGTCTCAGGCAGAAACTGGCGGTTCTCGAATCCCTGGGGGTGGAAGAGGCGGTACTCATTGACTTTTCCGGGAATTTCAGTAAAATGTCGGGTAAGGAATTCGCCGATCTGCTGCAAAAGAGGCGTAAAATCGGGTATCTGGCGGTGGGGGCGAATTTCCGCTGCGGTTACCGGCAGGATACCGGGGCCGAAAGGCTGGGGGAACTGTTTTCCCCGGCTACTAAATTCGAGGCCCGTCCCCCGCTGGCGGCCGGGGGGCCTCCGGTTAGTTCCAGCAGGGTCCGCCGGGCGATTTCGGAAGGGAATATGGGCCTGGCCGCGGAACTGCTGGGCCGGCCCTTTGCCGTGGATCTGGAAGGGCTTCCGGTTTTGAAAACCGGAAGGTTTTTTTCCTGGGATCTCCGGGCCGCCCTGCGGGTAGCGCCCCGGCCCGGGCGGTATTCCGCGCTGCTGCGGCGGAACGGTTCGGACGAGGGGGTTCGCGCGGAAATTTCCGTTGTTCAGGGAAGGCTGCTTGCGGACGGCGGCCTTTACGGAAGCGGCGTCTCGTTTGTTGAATTTGGCTAGGAGCCTGTTGCGCTTCGCGCGTAAAACAGGCTTCCCGGCGGGCTGTTCTAAAAGCGGCAGTTTCGGAGCAAGCCCCGGGTTCAAAAACCGTATGGTTTTCAGGACTTTTAAACGGTTCCCAAGGAGTGTATAGATATATGGCTTTAAGCAAAGAAGAAACAGGTTCCATCGTGTCCGGATTCGGTAAAAACGAAAAAGACACGGGCGCGTCGGATGTTCAGATTGCCCTGCTTACCGAGCGGATAAACCAGCTCACCGGGCATTGCAAACAGTTCAAGAAAGACAAGTCCGGCCAGCGGGGTTTACTCATCCTGGTCGGGAAACGCCGGCGGCTTTTAAAGTACGTCCAGCGGACTAATCTTGAAAATTACCGTTCCCTTATCAAAAAACTGGGGCTCCGCAAGTAATAATAATGACACAAAAAGTAACACTACAGATCGGCGGAAAGGATCTTGTCCTTGAAACCGGAAGGATCGCGAAACAGGCCAACGGGGCTGTATTCGCCCAGTATGCGGGATCCGCGGTCATCGCGACCGTTTGTTCGTCTTCCGAACCGGTAGAGGGCCTGGACTATGTCCCCCTTACGGTGGACTACAATGAAAAATACTACGCCGCGGGGAAAATTCCCGGCGGTTTCATTAAGCGGGAAGGCCGGCCCAAGGACAAGGAAATTCTCGTGTCCCGGCTCATCGATCGGCCCATGCGGCCCCTCTTCGATAAGAGTTTCGGCCGGGAGATCCAGCTGATCCCCACCACGATTTCGGCGGATCAGATCAACCCCCCGGATATTCTGGCCATTATCGCCAGTTCCGCCGCGGTTCATCTTTCCGACATCCCCTTTAACGGGCCCATCGCCGGGGTGCGGATCTGCCAGGTGGACGGCCAGATGCTGGTTAACCCCACCTACGACGAAATTGAAAGATCGACCCTGGAAATCGTGGTGGCCGGAACCAAAGAAGGCATTACCATGGTGGAGGGGGGGGCCAAAGAGGCCGCTGAGGATCTGATGATCCAGGCCCTGGAGAAAGCCCGGACGGTGATTACCGAATTCTGCGATCTCCAGGAAAAGCTCCGGGGCCTGGCCGGCAAGCCCAAGCTGCCCCTTGTAACGCCCTCTTACACCCTCGAAAACGCCGAGGCTATCCGTTCCGCCGCCTATCCCCGGCTGGAGGAGGCCTGTTTCGTCAAGGGCAAGATGGAGCGTCATGAGGCTATCGGCAAGGTTAAGTCCTCCCTGGCCGAACAATACGCGGCCCAGCTTGAGGACGAAACCCAGCGGAAACTCTTCGCCGCCCTCTTTGAGGATATGGAATACCAGATCCTCCGTTCCTCCATTCTTGATAAGGGCAGGCGGGTGGACGGCCGGGGCACCGAGGACATCCGGGATATCACCTGCGAAATAGGGATACTGCCCCGGGCCCACGGATCGGCTCTCTTTACCCGCGGGGAAACCCAGTCCCTGGTGGTAACCACTCTGGGCACGGTATTCGACGAGCAGATCTACGATGACATAGAGGGCGACACGCGGGAGAATTTTATCCTTCACTACAATTTCCCCCCCTATTCG
>JAIRRU010000218.1 GCA_031255815.1 Treponema sp.
GGACCAGGGCGTCTTCCAGGGTCTTGGCCACCTTGTTCATGCCCGCCGTAATGATCACCTGTTTGGGGCCGAAGGTCATGGCCGCCACGCGGTTGCCAAAGCCGTCGATGTTGACAAGCTGGCCGTCTTCGCTCAGGGCGTTGGTTCCGGCCACGAAGGTGTCGCAGAGCAGGGCCTGCCTCATGCACTCCACCCTCTCCTCGGGCGAAGAAGTCTTGTCCCTGTCCATAACTTTGTATTCCTTTTCGTATAGCTGATCCATGAGCCCGAGAGTCCGGGCGGTCATGGCCCCGCCCCAGGATACGCTATCCGTTTCCGGGATAAGGGAAAAGAATTTTTCCCTTCCTTCCCCGGCCGTCTCAAAGTACCAGGCTTCAACTCCCCGGGCCTGGAGCGCCTTGACCACTTTGGGTCCAAGTTTGTCATAGCGGATTTCTACGGGTGTTTTCATAACATCTCCTTGCTTCGCGTTAAAATATTCCCGAAACCAACGTTTCGGGTGATTTCAATTATACAATATAAATGCTATAGTGTATGTTGAGAATAAGATGTTTGTGGGTATATATATTTTTATCATTATCATAAACCTTTATATCGGTCTCCACGTCTGTTTTTTCTTCCGGGCCCTGGCCTGGAAGTTGGGGCTTAAGCTGCCCTTATGGGCCGCATGGCTTCTTTTCCTCGTGGCGGCCCTGGTCTATCTCCTCATCCGTTCCCGTGGCGGCTTTGTCCAGAGCTCCTTCAGGATACTGAACGACTACTGGGGCGCCATGCTGGCAACGCCGCTTCTCTTCCTGCTGGACCTTGTGAGTCTGGGGCGTTTCGTGCTTTTGATCTTCAAAGTCCGGCCCGTCTTTTACGCCGAACCCCGGTTCACCCTGATCTCCCATATCGCCCTTGCCGCGCTCCTGGCGGCGGTCATAGCTCTGGGTTCCTGGCAGGCCCGGCACGAGACAATAACCCGCTACAGGGTTGTGACGGAAAAGCCCCTGTCCGGCGGGAGGCTTACCGTCACCCTGGTTTCGGATATTCACGCCGGGGCCATGGTGAAGCAAAAACAGCTCAACCGGCTGGTTGCCTCGGTGAACCGGCTTGGGGGGGATATTATCCTCCTGGCGGGGGATATTATCGACCGGGCCAACATGGACTGCATCGATGCGTACCGCGCCGGGAACCTGGGCCGCCTCAAGGCCCCGATGGGGGTCTGGGCGGTAACGGGGAATCACGAATACATAGGCGGCGATTTGGCGGAATTCCGGAGGCGCGTCGAGGCCGACGGCATACGGCTCCTCATGGACGAGGCGGAACTCATCGCGGATGCCTTCTATGTCATTGGCCGGAAGGATCGCTCGGCCGTCCGCCGGGGGGATGGGCGCAAGTCCCTGGGGGAACTTACGGACGGTCTTGACCGCAGCCTCCCCCTCATTATCGCGGATCACCAGCCCTTTAATCTGGAAGAAGCGGAGGCCGCGGGGATAGACCTTCAGGTTTCGGGCCATACCCACAACGGGCAGATCTGGCCCGGCCCGCTTGTCATAAAGAAGATCTACGCAAACGGCTACGGCCTCCTTTACAAAGGCAAGACCGCTATCGTGGTAACCTCGGGCTTCGGGACCTGGGGGCCGCCTTTGAGGCTCGGTACCAGGGCCGAAATCGTTTCTATTAAACTGGTAAATGAATAACATGCTCACGGTATTGAAGAACTTCCGCATAGTCGATGAATCTCTTGATACCCCAGGCGCGGTAGTTGTTGAGGACGGGATGATCCGGGAGATCATTCCCGGTGAAGGTGACGGCGGCCCGGAACTCGTTCCGGAGGAGAAAAAACTTGAGTGTGCGGCCCTTGAAGCCGGTCTGGTCATAGACGGGAGGAACCTCGTTTCGCCCGCTTCTCCCCAGGCGGAACGCCGCCTTCCCCTCCTCATGCCGGCCTTTGTGGATCTCCACGCCCATTTCCGGGATACCGTGCCTCTTGCGGAAACCGCGTCTCCTGCGGAGTCGGTGTTTCCCGCGGAAACCTTGGAGTCCGCTTCCCTGGCTGCGGCCGCCGGCGGCTTTGGGACCCTGGTCTGCATGGCCAATACCTGGCCGGTCGTCGACACCCCGGAAATGGCGGCGGCGATAAAGACCCGCGCCGATGCCCTTGGCCTGGCGGACATCTATCCCGTCCTCTCCCTCACCAGGGGCATGGAGGGCAAGGAACTCTCGGGTTTTACCCGTCTCTCCGGAGCTTCGCCGTACCGGCCCCGGATGCTCTCGGAAGACGGCAAAGATCTTGCCTCGGACAGCCTCTTTCTCTCGGCCATGGAGGAAGCCCGCCGCCTCGGAATCCCCGTCTCCTGCCACTGCGACTTCGGCGGGGACGAAGCGGAGGCGGCGAAGATGGCCGGCCGGGACCGCGGGGTCTGGAGCCGCATCGAAGAAAACAACGCCACCCGGCGGGCCGTTGACTTGGGCCGCCGGGCGGGCTGCCATATACATATCGCCCATGTATCCACCAAAGAGGCGGTGGAAACAATCCGCCGGGCCAAGGCGGAGCTCGCGGCGGCCGGGCGGGAAGGCGGGCTGACCTGCGAGGCCGCGCCCCACCACATCGCCCTCACCGAAGAGGCGGCGCACAGGCTGGGGGACGAGTCCTATGGCCGGGTTAACCCGCCCTTGCGTACCGAAGAGGACAGGCAGGCCCTTATCCGGGGGATTCTTGACGGCGTCATCGACGCCATCGCCACCGATCACGCCCCGCATACCGGGGAGGCTAAGGCCCGGGGGACGCCCGGCTTTTCCGGCCTGGAGACCGCCTTCGCCGCCGTCCATACCTGCCTGGTCCGGAGCGGCATTTTGGACCTCCGGCGGCTCTCCTCCCTCATGAGCGCCAACCCCGCCCGGCTCCTGGGCCTTGGCGGGGCCGGCCCCTCAGGCCGGGGAAGAATAGCCGGGGGCTTCCGGGCGGACCTTGCGGTTATCGATCCCGAAGCGCTTTGGAAAGCCGGGCCGGACGCCTTTAAGACCAGGGGGAAAAATTCGCCCTTCGCGGGAACGGAACTTTGGGGGAAAGTGATCATGACATTCCTTCAAGGCCGCCTTGTGTATATGCTTTGAGTATGCCCGGGCAAGGAGAAGTC
>JAIRRU010000258.1 GCA_031255815.1 Treponema sp.
ATATTTCTCTCCAAGCTGCTGGCGAAGCGCCTGGTTCGCAGTAACGATCAGAACGCCGTCCTGCTGGAAAGGTTGAAAAATTCAAGCAAACAGGATCGGTAAGCCCATGGATAAAAAAATAAGCGTAGGTATACTGTTCGGCGGCAGGTCGGCGGAGCACGAGGTGTCCCTCCAGTCCGCCAGGAACGTCTGCGATGCCATAGACCGGGACAAATACGAGCCCGTCCTTATCGGCATAGACAAATCCGGCCGCTGGCTCCTCAGCGGCGATGCCTGCTTCCTCCTTGACGCGGAAGACCCCGGGCGTATACGCCTTGGCGGGCCCGGGGAACAGGTTACCCTGGCTCCCCGGAGCGGGGGGATCCTTTCCCGCCTGGACTCCCCCTCCGCCGGGCCGCGGGGCGCGGCCATGCCGAAACTCGACGTGGTGTTTCCCATCCTTCACGGCCCCTTTGGGGAAGACGGGACGGTTCAGGGCCTCCTTAAGCTGGCGGACATCCCCTTTGTGGGGGCCGGCGTGCTCGGCTCCGCCCTGGGCATGGACAAGGACGTGATGAAGCGGCTCCTCAGGGACGCGGGGCTGCCCGTCGGCAAATTCCTCGCCCTCCGTTCCCATGAACAGTTCCCGCCCTACGAAGAAACCGCCGCCGCTCTGGGAAGCCCCTTTTTCGTAAAACCCGCCAATATGGGATCCTCCGTGGGGATCCGCAAGATCCATAATGAGGACGAGTACCTCCCCGGCCTCCGCGACGCCCTGCAGTACGACAGCAAAGTCGTTCTGGAAGAATTTATCCGGGGCAGGGAACTGGAGTGTTCCGTTCTGGGCAACGAGAAGCCCCTCGCCTCGGTTCCCGGCGAGGTTATCGTTAAGCATGAATTTTACTCTTACGAGGCCAAGTACCTGGACGAGAAGGGGGCCCTTTTGGAGATACCCGCCAAACTGCCCCCGGCGGTGGAGGCCCGGGTTCGGGAACTGGCCCTCAAGACCTTCTCCGTCCTCTGCTGCGAGGGGCTTTCCCGGGTGGACTTTTTCCTGCGGGGGGACGGGCCGGAAGATCTGCTGGTAAATGAAATCAACACCATGCCGGGTTTTACCCGGATCAGCATGTATCCCAAACTCTGGGAAGCCGACGGCCTATCCTATACCGAACTCATCGATCGGCTTATTCAGCTGGCCATAGACCGTTTCGAGAAGGAAAGACGCCTGAAGACAAGCTATCGGTAAGGCCCCCGCCGAAGGCCCGTAAAACCGAAGGCCCGTAAAACCGAAGGCCCGTAAGACCGAGGGCTCGTAAGACCGAGGGCCCCTAAAGCGGAACCGCCCGAACCTGTTCCAAAAACGGAAGTTTCGGAGCAGTTTCAGGTAAAAACACGAATTTTTTTCTTTCTGATTAAACCGCCTCCCGCGCTGGCGCCCTATATAAGCCTGTATAGAGGAGCGTTTCCCCGGAGCTTTCCCGGAAGCCTTTCTTGAGGAAGCCCTGGGGCGGAGGTAAACCATGCATGTTATGACCTACGCGCCTTTCGGGGCGGAGGGAATTATTATCCGGGTAGAGGCGGATATCCGCCGGGGCATACCGGGCGTCGATATCAGCGGCCTTGCCGAAGGGGCGGTGCGGGAAGCCCGTGAGCGGGTTCGGGCGGCCTTCCGTAATTCGGGCTACGAGTTCCCCCCGGATCGGGTTCTGATCAATCTGGCGCCCGCCGGGCTCCGCAAGGAAGGGGCCGCCATGGATCTGCCCATCGCCCTGGCGGTGATGGCCGCCGCGGGGCTTGCCCCTGTTCCGGACAAGCTTCTGGTTATGGGGGAGCTGGAGCTTTCCGGCGCGGTCAGGCCCGTCCGGGGGGTGCTGGCCGCGGTAACGGCGGGGCTGAGGGAAGGCATCCGGGACTTTATCGTGCCCGCGGGAAACGCCCGGGAGGCGGCCATTCTTAGCGGCAGGCCCGGTTCCGGTCAGGGCGGGGGATCTTTCGCCCCCGTGGCGAGCCTGAAGGAAGCGCTCCACGCCCTGGTACTTCGCGCGGAAACCGGATCCCTGCCGGAGCTAAGTTTCCCCGCCCCCTCCCCGCCGGAGGCCGATTCTCCCGGTTCCGATGGCGGCTCCGCCCCCTTCGCCGACGGCCCGGCCCCTTTTACCGGAGGCTCGGCCTCTCCGCCGGATTTTTCCGAAGTCCGGGGCCAGGGCCGTTACAAGCGGGCTTTGGAAATCGCCGCCGCCGGGGGGCACAACCTCCTGGTTTTCGGCCCGCCCGGATCGGGAAAAACCATGCTCGCCCGAAGCCTGCCTTCGATCATGGCCCCCCTCGGCCCTGCCGACGCGGTGGAAGTTACCCGGCTTTACAGCCTGGCCGGACTTTTCGGCAGGGGGCTTATCACCCGGCCCCCCTTCCGATCCCCCCACCATTCGGCCAGCGCGGAGGGGATCCTGGGCGGGGGCAGGCTGATCCGGCCCGGGGAGATAAGCCTGGCCCATCTGGGGGTGCTGTTCCTCGACGAGGCGCCGGAATTCCGGTCCAACGTGCTCCAGGCCCTGCGGGAACCCCTGGAGGACGGGGTAATTACCATTTCCCGGGCCGAAGGCCCGGTAAAATTCCCCGCCCGGTTTCAGCTGGTCATGGCGGCCAACGCCTGCCCCTGCGGCAGGCTGGGCATCCGGGAGGGGGGCTTGGGCGCCGCCTTTGACGCGGGGGAGGCTGAAGAGAAACCGGAAGACCCGGAAATCCCCCCGGCCCTTTCCTGCTTGTGCAGTCCCGAAGAGGTGTACCGCTACTGGCGGCGTTTCGGCTCCTCCCTGCTTGACCGTGTGGAACTCCGGGTTCCGGCCCTTCCCCCGGCCGCGGCTGAAATGGGGAAGGGCGGCGGGGACAGCAGCGCCGAAATCGCCCGGCGGGTATGCCGGGCGCTGGAGATTCAACGGGAAAGGCTGGGCCCCGATCCCGGTTTCCATCCCAACGCCCGTATCCCGGCAGCCCTGCTGGAACGCTGCTGCCCCCTTACCGGACGGGCCAACGCGGCTCTGCGGAACGCGGCAATCCGGCTCTCCCTTTCCGGCCGGGCCTACCACGGAGTGCTGAGGGTAGGGCGCACCATCGCCGATTTGGAGGGCCGGGACAGCATTGACGCGCCGCACATCGCCGAAGCCCTCGATTTCCGCCGTCCGGGAGACGACCCCTACGACATCCTGGCCGCGGAAAAATACCGCTGAGCGGGAAGCTGTCTCCCCGCCCTCCCTGTGCTATGATAGCCCATGGGCTTGATCGCGGATCTCCATATCCATTCCCGTTTTTCCCGGGCCACCAGTTCCCGCCTTAACCCGGCTTCCCTGGATCGCTGGGCCCGTATCAAGGGCCTGGATCTCCTGGGCACGGGCGACTGCACCCACCCGGCCTGGCTGGCGGAGCTGAGGGAGCAGCTTGAGGAGGCGGAGGAAGGTTTTTACCTGCTGAAGGGGGAGTTCCGCGCCGCCTTTGACCGGGCCTCCGGCCTGACCGAGGGGCTTCCGGAACCGGCGGCCAAATTCGTCCGCTTTGTGCTGACCGGAGAGATCAGCACGATCTACAAGCGGGACGGCAAAACCCGGAAGGTGCATCACCTGGTTATCCTGCCGGATTTTAAGGCCGCCGCGGCTTTCAGCGCCGGGCTTGAACGGGTGGGGAACATCAGATCCGACGGGCGGCCCATCCTGGGTATCGATTCCCGGGATCTCCTGTCCATACTCCTGGACAGCGGCGGCGGGCTGCTCATCCCCGCCCATATCTGGACGCCCTGGTTCTCCGTCCTGGGGGCCAAATCCGGTTTCGACTCGATAGAGGAATGTTACGGGGATCTCAGTTCCCTTATTCCCGCGGTGGAAACCGGGCTTTCCTCCAACCCCTCGATGAACTGGGCCCTCTCCTCCCTGGACGGGTTTTCCATCGTTTCCAACTCGGACGCCCACTCGCCCGACAAGCTGGGCAGGGAGGCGACGATATTCGACATGGAACTTTCCTTTGCCTCCTTCAGGGCCGCGCTGGCTTCCGGCAGCGCCAAGGCCGCCGGGAAAGGGATCCTGGGGACGATCGAATTTTTCCCCCAGGAGGGGAAGTACCACTACGCGGGGCACCGGGGCTGCGGCGTATGCCTTGGCCCGGAAGAGGCGGCGCGGGAGCGGGGCTGCTGCCCGGTCTGCGGGAAGCCCCTTACCGAAGGGGTGATGGGCCGGGTTCTGGAACTGGCGGACAGGCCGGTGGACGAGAACAGCCCCTGCCCGCCCGAATGCGGGGGGACTAACCGCCGCCCCTACTACTCGCTCATCCCCCTGAAAGAGATGCTGGGGGAAATGCTGAACACCGGGCCCCTGTCCCGGAAGGTAAACGCCCTGTACGGCGCGCTTATCGAAAAGGCGGGAAGCGAGTTGTCCCTG
>JAIRRU010000285.1 GCA_031255815.1 Treponema sp.
AATCAGGGCCCCCAAACCAAAATTTCGTGAGGTTCGTGCGAAATCAAGCCAATCTTCCGGGGACAATCCCGCAGATCAAGCCGCCGCAGGTCTTGTTGGTGTGGTTCGTGGTAAAAACAATTCCCGCGCGTTTTCCTGCCGGGCGGCAATTTTCAATTTGCCACGAACCACACGAACCACACGAACAAAACAGAGGGCTTTCCCCTTAACCTGTGCCTTTCCTGTGTCTTTCGCTCCCGGCCATGCTAAGAATCAGGCGGAATCAGGGCCCCCAAACCAAAATTTCGTGAGGTTCGTGTGAAATCAAGCCAATCTTCCGGGGACAATCCCGAAGATCAAACCGCCGCAGGTCTTGTTAGCGTGGTTCGTGGTAAAAATAATTCCCGCGAGTTTTCCTGCTGGGCGGCAATCCCCGATTTGCCACGAACCACACGAACCGCACGAACAAAACAGGGGCTTTCTCCCTTGCTTTTTATTCTATACCGATGTATAGTGTCCCTATGACCCGGACAACAAGCGCCCCTTCGGATTTGGGGGAAAAGATATCTATTCTCGCCGGCGCGGCAAAGTACGACGCCTCCTGCGCCTCCTCCGGAAGCGGCGGAACGGGCAACGCGGCCGGGGGGCGGGCCTCCTTCGGCGCAAGCGTCCCCGCCGGGGTCTGCCACAGTTGGACTGAGGACGGCCGCTGCGTCAGCCTGCTCAAGGTGCTTTTCTCCAACGTCTGCCGCTTCGACTGCGCCTACTGCGTGAACCGGGCCTCCGCGGATACCCGGCGCAGCTCCTTCACGGTACAGGAACTGGTGGATCTTACCTGCGAATTTTACCGCCGCAACTATATTGAGGGGCTCTTCCTTTCCTCGGGCATATTCGCCGATCCGGATATCGTGATGGAAAAACTCATCGAGACCGCCCGGACTCTCCGCAGCCAGGCCGGTTACGGAGGTTACATCCACCTCAAGATCATCCCCGGCGCCGGGGAAAAGCTTATCCGGGAAGCCGGGCTCTGGGCAGACCGGCTGAGCGTCAACATCGAGCTTCCCACGGAAACGAGCCTCCATTTCCTGGCCCCCCAGAAATCCGGCAAGCTGATCTTCGGGGCCATGGAGAATTTTTCCTGCCTCTCCGGCGAGTTCGAGGAGGATCGCCGGAAGCCTGTCTTTTCGGCCCGGGGTAAAAGATCCGTCCCCGCCTTCGCCCCGGCGGGGCAGAGCACCCAGCTTATCGTGGGGGCAAGCGGGGAGGACGATCGGCAGATCGTGGGTCTGTCCAGTTCCCTCTACCGGAAATTTTCCCTCCGCCGGGTCTATTATTCCGCCTTTACCCCGGTGGGGGTTCCCGGCGGTGGGGGCATCCCCGATCCGCGGCTCCCGGAGATCCCCGGCCCGCCTCTGGTGATGGATCAGCAGGGAGCCCCCCGGGCCCTCTTGACCCGGGAACACCGGCTTTATCAGGCGGACTGGCTCCTCCGCTTCTACCACTTCAGCGCCTCCGAGATCCTCGACGAACAGACGCCCTTCCTCGATCCCCACATCGATCCGAAAACCGCCTGGGCGCTGAAGCATCCGGATTTTTTCCCGGTGGAACTGAACCGGGCGGATTACGAAACCCTGCTCCGGGTTCCCGGCATCGGCGCCAAGACCGCCCGCCGCGTCATCGAAACCCGCCGTTCCCAGAGCATCAGCTTCGACAAACTCCGCCGATTGGGCGCGGTGATGAAACGGGCCCGCTACTTCATTACCTGTAAGGGCGCCTTTATCGGCAGTCTCGACGAACCGGCGCGGATCAGGCGGCTCCTCTCGGATCAGGACGGGGCGGGCCTGCAGCTGCCGCTTTTTGAATTTTGATATGGGGCCTGTTCCAAAACCCGTTCGCTTCTCCGCCAAGCCGCGGGGATCCGCGCAACGCAGGATCCCTTGCCCTCTGCCCTACAACCATGTATACTATAAAAATGATACCCACCGAACTGTCCTACGACGGCACGCTGGAAGCTCTCTTTGCCCTGCTGGATCGGCTCCGTTCTCCGGCGGATGCCGGGGAACAGGATCTGCCCCGGCGGCTCAGGCGGCTTGCCCCGGCATGGGCGGGGCTTTCGCCGGGGCAGGGCAATTCGCCGAAGCTCCCGGCGCCGGGCGGGCTCTTTGACGAGCCTCTCCCGGCTTATCCGGAGGCAAGGCCCGCCTTTCCGGCCTTCCCCCCTGATCCCGCGGCACTGGGCGGGGCGGCAAGGGATCTTTTTGCCGTGTCGGCGGATGCCTTCGGCGCCTTTGTGTCCGCCTGGATGAGCGAGCTCCCCGTTGACGGGAGTATCCTCCGTTTCGGCCGCAAGGTGCTTGCCGGGGCGGAGCGGGCCGCCGGGATCTCCGCTGCCGTCCCCTCCTGGACCGGGAGGGAAGCGGCGCGGGCCGGGGCGGCAAGGGCGGCGGGGAACCGGGGGGACGGGGATGTCCGGGCCGTGATGGCGGCGGCGTACAAGGCCGATCACGAGATAAACCGGCTTATGGGCTTTCTCCGCTTCAGCCCGGATCCCCGCTGGGTTTACCTTGCCCGCTGCGCCCCCGACGGTTTTGTCATTCCCGCTTTAGCCGGGCATTTCAGCCTCCGCTTTGGGGAAGAGCCCTGGGCCATTATCGATGAAAAGCGGGGTATCCTGCTGCTGCGGGAGGCGGGCAGGGAGGCCCGGCTTCTCCCCGCCGCGGCCCCGTTGCCCTGCCCTGTCCCGGCATGCCGGGGTCATGAGCCCCGGGACGGAGACCCCTGGGAAAAGCTTTGGCTCCAATACCACAAATCTGTCAGCAATGAGGCGCGGCAGAATCCCGGCCTCCAGCGCCGGTTTATGCCGGAGCGGTACTGGAAGTATCTGCCGGAACTTTCGGATAAAGCCCGCCGCTAAAAAACGCGGGAACCGATCCCTGTAACCGGGGCGGCGCCCGTTTGTTTTTTAAAAACAAACAGGTAAGCTTGCTCCAAAATCCGCTTGAGTTTAGACCGGATTCAGGTCAAAGCAGGGCCGGCGGCCCCTGTTTTGCTTGTATACTTCCTGATAATATTAATCTTCCCCGGAATTTCGGTTTTTGGGAAGGCAGGTTTGGATCTATACCGGCGGGGATATACGGGCTTGTTCCAAAACCCGGTTGGTTTTGAAACAATGCCAGCGGCCTTTTTGGCCGGTTCAGGCGTTTCGGGAGGAATTCCATGAGGTTTTTTTTCGTTTGGGCTTTTTTGGGCTTCCTCTCCCTCGGCTTGGCCGCTCCCCCCTTGGGAGCCGACCAGCCCGGCGCGCCGGAAGGGGGCGGAACCCTCATTCTTAGCCTGGAGGACGCGGTTTCCCGGGCGCTGGATAACAGCCTGAACCTCAAAAAGAGCCTTATCGATCTTTCCACGGCGGATTACTCTTCAAAGCGCCTCTGGGCCGAGATCTTCCCCAGCCTGAGCGGCAGCCTGGGGCTGAACTACCAGGCCGGCAATGTCTCCAGGGACGGAGTGAAATTCGAGGATTCCAATTTCGGTTATTCCGCCTCCTTCGGCCTTACCTTTAGCTTCAACGCCGGGGTTCCCTACGCCATGAAGCTTCTCCAGCTTGCCTACCAGATCCAGCTTCTAAGTTACGAGGACGCCAGCCGTCAGCTTGAGATAGAAACGGCGAAGAGTTTTTATACGCTCATCGCCGGACGGGAAAATCTTACCCAGCTGGAAGAGGCGGTTAAGCTTGCGGAACAGCAGCTTGAAAAGAACCAGACCGCCTTCCGCAGCGGGACTATCCCGGAGCGGACCCTCCTTCAGAGCCAGCTTTCGGTAGAAACGGCCAGGTACAACTTCAGTACCGCCCAAACCACGTACAGCAACCAGACGGCCCAGTTCCTCAGCTCCCTGGGGATAGCCCAGGGTGTCCCTGTCGCGCTGGAGGGGGGCTTTGCCATCGCGCGGATTGACGAGGATCCCGAGGAGCTGATACGCGAATACCTTCCCCGGCGGCCGGATATCGTAAAGCAGCGCCAGGAGATTGAGCGGCTGGAATACACGGAAAAGCAGGGCATCCTTTCCGCCAAAGCGCCGTCCCTCAGCCTGCAGGCCCAGTGGCGCGGCGGATCGGGGAACGAGGGGATCGGTTCCGATTTTACCGACTCCCTCAGCGGCAGCGCTTCGCTGAGCATCCCCATCAGCCCCTGGATACCGGGAACCAGAAGCGCCCAGCAGATCCGCAGCGCGGGGGCGAACGTGGAAAAAGCCAGGCTGGAGCTTAAAAACATCGAGGATACCGCGTCGGCCCAGATCCGTTCCTATACGGCCAGCCTCCGCAACTCCTGGAACAGCCTGGAAATTGCCCGCCTGCGGGTGAGTATCGCCGAACGGACTTACGAACTTACCGATCAGGGCTTCCGGAACGGCGCGGTGGATTTTCTTGATCTGGAAACTATCCGTAACGATCTCGCTTCCGCCAGGCAGCAGCTCCTGGAGCGGGAGCGGGATTACCAGATCACCACCCTGGATCTTGCCAAAGCCCTGAACAGGGACTGGAGACAATTTACAAGGAGCGAAGATTGATAAAAAAGAGGCCGTCCCGGGCGGTTACGATAGTCATTAGTATCCTTATCCTGGTTTTCGCGGGGCTTATTGGCCGGACTGTCTGGATCCAGACCGCTCCCGCGCCGCAGCCCGTCCGGGGCGGGAACGCGCAGGGCGCCGGGCAAAACCCCGGCGGCGGGGGAAACGCGGGCGGCCAGCGCGCGGCCCAGGGCGGGGCGGCTGATCCCCGGGGGGCCGGGGGGTCTCAGGGGGCGGCGCGCAGCGCGGCTACCGTCCGGGTAACCCCGGTGGAAAGGGGAACCATCGAAAACAGCGTCATGCTCAACGGGGATGTTCTGGCGGCAATCCAGGTTCCCATCTATCCCACCATGGCGGGAAAGCTTTCGGAGCTTCATTTCCGGGTGGGGGATACGGTATCCCGGGGCCAGACCGTGGCGATGGTGGACCCTTCCCGGCCCGGGGAGCTTTACTCCCTCAGCCCGGTGATCTCTACGATCGGGGGCACCGTTTTATCGGCCCCCCTTAACCAGGGGGATACCGTTTCCACCCAGAGTACGGTATACATAGTAGGGGATCTTTCCAATCTTGTGGTGGAAACCTTTGTGCCCGAGCGTTTTTCCAACGCCGCCCGGATAGGGCTGGGGGCGCTGGTTTCCCTGGAAGCCCTGCCGGGGGAAAGCTTCGCCGCCACGGTAAACGAGGTAAGCCCGGTGCTGGATCCGGCAAGCCGGACTTTAAGGATACGCCTCCGCTTTGATCGGCAGGATCCCCGGATACGGGCGGGAATGTTCGCCACCGTAAGCCTGGTGACCAACACCCGGCAGGATGTTCCGGTAATCCCCCGCTCTTCGGTGATAAACACCTACGGATCCTGGATCGTTTTTGTAGCCGATGAACAGAATACCGCCCGGCGGCGGGTTATCACCCTGGGCATCGAGAACGAGGTTTCGGTAGAAGTCCTGAGCGGCCTGGAGCCAGGGGAACAAGTCGTTTCGGCGGGCCAGAACTTCCTTTCCGAAGGGGATCTGGTTCGCATTGTGGATTAGGGGGCATTATGAATATTGCTGGATATTCGGTTAAGCGTCCGGTTACTGTCGTGGTACTTTATGCCCTGGCCTTGGGCATCGCCGCCACAATGGTTCCCAATCTCGCGGTAGACCTTTACCCGTCCACCGATCAGCCGGTGCTTTCGGTCTATACCCGTTTCCCCGGCGCCGGGCCCGGGGATGTGGAAAGAAACGTTACCGAACGGCTGGAGCGGGCCCTTTCCGCCTCCCGCGGGCTTACCAATATCACCAGTAACTCCCAGTTCGAGTCGAGCTTTATCAACCTGGAATTTGCCTACGGGACGGACATGGACAAGGCGGTAACCGACGCCCAGACCCTGCTGAACCGCCTGGTTAACTCCCTGCCCGACGGGGTGGAGGCTCCCACGGTACGGCGTTTCGACATGAGCGCCATGCCCATCATGCGCCTGGTAGTCCGGGGCAACTACCCCCCGGATCAGCTCCGGCTCTTCGCCGAGGACGAGATCCAGTCCAGCATCGAGCGGATCGACGGGGTGGCTTCCGCGGAGGTTACGGGGGGCACGACCCGGATCGTCAAGGTCGCGGTTTCCCTGAACCGGCTGGCCGCCTTCAACCTTACCCTGAGCGATATCACCAGCGCCCTGCGGGGCCAGAACGTCCTTTCCTCCGGGGGGAATCTGCGCCGGGGCACCAGGGAATACCAGATCATGACCCGGGAAGAACTGGTCAGCGTGGATCAGATCAAGCGCCTGGTGGTCAAGACAGTCGGCCTCAACGCTCCCGGCCCGGTTATGGCTAACCGTTCCCAGGTGGTGCGGCTTGAGGACATTGCCGACGTAAGCCTGGGTTACAACGACAACGCGGCCCGGGTCTATGTAAACGGCGAGAGCGGGGTCTATATCCAGGTGACCAGCGAAAGCGACAGCAACCAGGTAAAGGTGTCGGATCGGGTGCGGGCGGCTCTTGAGGGCATCAACGCCGATCTGCCCCGGGGCATCACGCTGGAGGTTCTGTCGGACAACACGGCCATGATCCGGGCCACCCTTAACCAGGTATATACCAACGCCCTTCAGGGCGCCTTCCTGGCCATGCTGATCCTCCTCCTCTTCCTGCGGAACATCAAGGGCACCCTTATCATCGGCATGGCCATACCCGTCTCCATCCTCCTTACCGTCATGTGTATGGCCGTGTTCGGCTTTACCCTGAACCTTCTTACCATGACCGGCCTTATCATGGGCCTGGGGATGACCATGGACGGCTCCATCGTGATTCTGGAAAATGTCCACAGTTACCGCGAGCGGGGCGCGAAGCCGGATATCGCCGCGATCCTGGGAAGCCGGGAGATGCTCCGGGCGATTATCGCCTCCTCGACTACCACCATCTGCGTGTTTATCCCCCTCATCATCTACAAGAACGATCTGCGGCAGATGGGCCAGCTTTTCAGCGATCTCATCTTTACCGTGGTGATAAGCCTTGTCTGTTCCCTGCTGGTGGCTGTCAGCCTGGTGCCCAGCCTCTGCGGCTCGATCCTCAAACTCGATACCCGCAAGCAGAAACCCCTCAAAAACCGGGCGCTCCGCTGGATAGACGACCGGATGGAAGGTTTCTTCCGGGGGATGGAGGACCGTTACCGCCTCGCGCTGGAATACTGCCTCTCCCACCGCCTCCTGGTGATAGGCCTGGCGCTGGCCCTCCTTGTTTTCTCCCTCCTCCAGTTTGCCGGAGTGGGGATGAATATGTACATCCGTACCCGTACCGACGACAGCGTAAACATCAACGTTGCCATGCCCCAGGGAACCGCCATCGACGTTACCGAGGCGGTGCTCTTCGATATCGAGGAGCTTATCAAGCGGGAAGTGCAGGGTTACCGGAATATTATTCTTACCGCCAGGCGGGGCGGGAACAGTCAGGGTTCCATCCAGATTACCCTGCCGGAGCCGGCCATGCAGATTGACAACCCCGAGTCGATCATGAGGAAGCTGAGCCCCTACACCGACGCCATTCCCGGGGCCCAGGTGAGCTTCCGGGCCGGGCGGGGCATGGGGAGTACCTCCGCCGTAGCGATGGCCATAAGTTCCCGGAACTACGACGCCATCATGGAAACCGCGGGGGAGATACAGAGCATCATGACCCGTTATCTCCCGGAAATCGAAAATCCGGTCATCAACATTGACGAGGGCGCGCCCCAACTGACCGTTGAAATAGACCGGGAACGGGCCGCGTCTCTGGGCGTGTCCCTCTCTTCCATCGCCAGCGAGGTTCGTACCGCCATGAACGGTTACACCACCGCCACCATGAGCCAGGGGGATCGGCTGGTGAATGTCAATGTGATGCTCCGGGACTCGGATCGGCTGGGGCTCCCCAATCTGGACGCGGTGTTCGTGCTGAACCGCGCCGGGGCCAGGATCTCCCTTTCCAACGTGGCCCGGATCGTCGAAGACCGGGCGCCCTCTTCCATCCGGCGGGAGAAGCAGGAGCGGGTTATCCGGATAACCGGGGAGCTTCCTCCGGGAATCGCCGCCACGGATATGCAGCGCCAGCTGGAAAACACGATAAAGCAGTACCTGGTAAGCAGGGAGGATGTAACGGTTCGTTATCTGGGGGAAGCCCAGGAGATCGACACCTACTTCTGGCGCTTCGTGTTTATCATCGCCACGGCGGTGTTTCTCGTCTTCGGCGTTATGGCGAGCCAGTTTGAATCCTTCGTGGATCCGCTGATCATCTTCTTCTCCATCCCCCTCCTCTTTATCGGGGTGATCTGGATATACAAGTTTACCGGGCAGGCCATGTCCATGTTCTCCGTGGTCGGCATTGTCGCCCTGGTGGGGGTTGTGGTGAACAACGGCATCGTTCTGGTGGATTATACCAATACCCTCCGGGCGCGGGGCATGAAGGTAAGGGACGCCTGCCTGGAGGCGGGCCGGAACCGCCTGCGGCCCATCCTGATGACCAGCCTTACCACGATCCTCGGGATGTTCCCCATTGCCTTTTTCCCCGGCATCGGCGCGGATACCATCCAGCCCATCGGCAAGACCTTTGTGGGAGGCCTTACGGTAAGCTCCATTATGACCCTCTTTGTTACTCCGGTCATGTACTCGATCCTGAACAGCCGGCACGACAGGAAGCGGGAAAAAGCGGAAGCCCAAGGGCGGCAAAACGGATTCGAGGAAGCGGCCGAAACCCTGCAGCTCGCCGCCGGGGGGAAGTAGTTTCAGGCCGCGCCAG
>JAIRRU010000294.1 GCA_031255815.1 Treponema sp.
AGGCTAAAGCGTCTGATAAGCCCGCCGGCTTTACCAGGCTGCCGGAAGATTTAACCGCGAAGGGCACGAACCACACTAATCTTACTCCAAAACTTCCCGAATACCAGAAATCCCGCTAGAGCCGGGCAGAAAGTCAGGGCTATCGGCCTAAAAGTTCGTGGTGTTAGTGTGGTTAGTGGCTATCCCTTTATCCTGCCTTTTAGCCCAATCAAGGCGGGGGCCGGAAGCCCGGGAGCGTCTTTCAGGGCCGCGCCTTCTTCGCCAGCGCCGCCGCCTTGGCGAATATGCCTTCCAGATACCGCCCCTCCCCCCGGCCGAGCGCCGCCCGGGAGATGAGATCCCGGAGAAAGACGGTCTGCTCCTCCTGGCCCGGGTGGCGGTAAAATCCCAGCGATTCAAGGCTGGCGCTTATCGAGGCGCTCAGCGTGTCGGCTTCCGTCCGGGAAAGGGGGATCCAGGCGCCTTTGACCGGGTCGGGGGCCCGGCCGTCCGGCTGTCCCAGGGCCCGGAACAGCTCGTAGGCGTAGATCTGAACCGCGTGGGACAGGTTGAGGGAGGGAAACGAGGGGGAGGAGGGGATATGGGTGGCGATGTTACAGAGGGCAAGCTCCCGGTCGTCCAGGCCGGTTCGCTCATTGCCGAAAACCAGCGCCGCGGGCCCGGGCCTTTCCCTGAACCATCCGGCTGTTTCCGCCGGGTCCAGGCTTAGGTTTTTCCGCCGCTGGCCCCGCCGCCGGGTGCTTCCGGCCAGAAAGGAGCAGTCCGCCGCCGCCGCGGAAAGCCCGTCGAAAAAGGCCGCCCCTTCCCAAATATCGGCGGCGTGGACGGCCCGGGCCCGGATTTGCCCCGCTTCCCCGGCCAGATCCTCCCGGCTGAGGCCGGCTATCCGCAGCCGGGAGAGCCCCATGTTCTTCATGGCCCGGCAAACCGCCCCGATATTCCCCGGTTCCGCCGGACGGGAGAGGATTATGATAATATCTGATAAAAACATAGGATATTTTGTCCCGAAACGTGCTATTATAGTATAGTAGGCGGGATTCCGGTTTGACAAAATAGCCCGAAATAGATACTATATGATTGGAGTATTTGGAAGATGCAATATTTACGGACGAAGGGAGCGTCATGACAAATAACGAAATAGTTCCCGGCTTTGATGACGAGAAGGATGAAAGCCTTAAAATAAGACTTCAAAAGGTGAATGATGTAGAAGGGTGTCTTGTTCTTTATCTCTCAGGGTATATCGACACGTACAACTCCAACTATTTTCAGAAAAGGATCTCGAAAGCCATAGAAAGCGGGTTTACCCGCCTCATTTTCCAATGCAGCGGGCTTAACTACGTGTCTTCTACCGGCATAGGCTCCTTTACCGCCTTCTTAAAATCGGCTAAGCCCAAGGGGGGCGATCTAGTTCTCCTGGAAATACAGCCCAAGGTGTACGAGGTATTCCAACTGTTGGGTTTTTCCCAGTTTTTCAACATTAAAGACAACCTCGACGATTCCATCAATTTTTTCAAAAGCGGCGTTTCCACAGATTCGGTTTCCCTGTTCCCCCGGATTTTTTCCTGCCCTATCTGTTCAAAGAAACTCAAAGCCCTGAAACCGGGGCGTTTCCGCTGTTCCGAGTGCAAGACGATTCTCGCCATAGATAATTCCGGCCAGGTTTTTCTGGGTTAAAGCCCGGACAGGGGCTTGTCCGGAATAAGGGCTTGTTAAAGAAACGAGGATCGGGAGGCTGTGAGCATGGGTATTTTCGGCAGGCTAAAAACCCTTATTTCCGCGAATATCAATCACCTTATCAACAAGGCTGAAAAGCCGGAAAAGATACTCAACCAGGCTATCCTGGATATGAACGAACAGCTCATCGAGTCCAAAAAGGCGGTGGCCATGGCCATTGCCGACGAGCGGAAACTGTACCGGGAGCTGGAAAATCAGACTGCCCAGGCCCGGGATTGGGAAAACAAAGCCATGCTGGCGGTGAATGCGGGAAAGGACGAGCTTGCCAAGGAGGCCCTGCTCCGCAAACAGGAGAACGACAACGCCGCCCTGGAGTACCGCAAGCAGTGGGAAGCCCAAAAAGCCGCGGTGGAGAAGCTGAAGGAAGCCCTGAAGGAGCTTCAGGATAAAATGGAAAAGGCCCAAAGGCAGAAAAACCTGCTTATCGCCCGGGCCAAACGGGCGGAGGCCCAGCAAAAAATTCAGGATACCATGTCCAGTATATCGGGAAACCGTTCGGCTTTTGACGCTTTTGACCGTATGTCCCAGAAGGTCGACCAGATGGAAGCCCAGGCCGACGCCGCCAAAGAGCTGGAAGATTTTTCCGTCAACTCAAACCTGGAAAAGCAATTCGCCGAACTGGAAAAGTCCGATGCCAAGGCGGATCAGCTGCTGGCGGGGCTGAAAGATAAAATGAAGGCCCTTCCGGAGTCTTCCGGCGAATCTTAAAACCGATCCGGGTGGCGCCCGGGGTATTCGCGGGATGGTTGTGTATAACCTGTTAATGAATTTGGGAAAAACCCGGATTGTATCTGTTTTTATACAAGGTAAAGCCCCTTGCAATGTTATTTTTTTTAACAAATTAGTTAATTCTTTATACGATAAGGAATTAGCATCTTAAAATACCCCTCATTAGTGTATCAAAATACAGGAAAACGGCTGGCGCTGAAAATAAAAAAGGGCTTTTTCAGGCTTATTTTGTTTTCCCCGTTTGTGGATAACCTGTTAAATTCAGGGCCGCCGGATCCCAATCGCCAATAGACTTGCTTAAAAACTGAAGTTTTCAAGCAACAACCGCTTAAAAACAGCAAAATGCGGAGTATTTTGCAGGGCTTGTTCGGGACCCAGCCGGGTTCTTGAACAAGTCTAATCTTGAAATAGCGCTGTTCCCGTGTTAGGCTCTAAAGATGAAAAATTTTGCGCGCCTGGCGCTATTTTTCAGCCTGAATTTCGCGGCTCTGTTTTTCTTTGCGACTATTGTCCGTTACCTGCAAATCAGGATAGACGCGCTGCGCAGCCTTCCGCCCGGGCTGGATCAGCCCCTGGAAAACCTTTTTTTCGCCATACGCTGGGCGCTTCCCGTCACTATCTATACTTCCCTGCTTTTCGGCCTAAGCTACTCGGTCAGGCGGCAGATTTTTGCCCCCCTGTCCGTGCTCTCGCTGATTGTCCTTACGACGGCCTTGAGTTTTGCCGTCTTTACCTTTTCCGAACACCTTATCCGGATTCCCGGCCTGGTAAAACCGGTAAAAAACCTGGGCAAGCCGGGGCTCATCCTCCGCCGGGGGGATAACGCCATGGTGCTGCTGGGAGACCCCGCGGATACCGGGGCTTCCCGGGTGGTGTCGCTTCCGGGAAGCCCGCTGATCTTCCAGGAAATCCCTCCGGAAACGGGCGGTTCTACGCTGAATCTGCCTTCCGTCCCTTTCAGAACCGGTACGGCCTGGTTCCTGCAGAGCCTTATCATTGATTTTTCCCTTACCGGCTGGCAGCTTGCGGCCTGCTTTGCCGAAGGCCCCCTGTTTTTCCTGGTATATACCGCCGCCCTGGTCTTTCTCCTGGCGTCCCTGCGTTTTATCCTGGGCCTTGGCAGCTGGCCCCTGGCAAACCTCTTTCTGGGCGCCCTGGTATTCCGGGGCATCCTGATCCTGGAAACCTTCCTGAATTCCGGAGAGATCCGCCGTTTCCTGGCCGATTTCGTAGGCGATCTGATTCCCCCTTCCTTCATGAGCCCCCTGGTGTTCTGTTTCCTGGGCTTTCTTGTTTGTCTGTACAGCGGGCTTAACTTCCTGGCCGTAAGGAAGAACGATGAAGATTTCTAAGCCCGGCAAGGATTTTTTTCTTTCCCCCGGATCGCTTTTTGTCTATTACCTGCTGCTTTCCTCCCTGGCCGTGCTGGGTTTCCGCTATTTTTTCCCCGGCGAGGCGCCGCCGCTGCCCTATTTTGCCCGATCCTGGAACCTGGCGCAGGGGCTTTTAGCGGTTTTTTCCCTCTTTCCCGCCCTTATTCTGAGCGCCCTGGTTTTTCCTTTCGGCCTGCATCCGCAAAACGAATCCGGGACGGCGCGTTTTTCCTCCCTGTTTTTCCAGCGCCTTAAGTCCTCCATTGTCGCCGCCATCTGCGCTTCCCTGATTTACGGTCTGCTCTTTTTTATCGTTCATCCCATGGCGCAGAATTTCAGGGAGGATATGAGATCCCAGGGGCTTTTTTTCCGGCTGGCCCAGAGCCGGGCCCAGATGCACGCGGATCGGGGGGAATGGTTCCAGGCGGCGCGGTTTATCGGCCATTGCGAGCGTATATGGCCGGAAAATCCGGAAAACGAGGCGCTCCGGAGAGAGGTGAATGTACAGTTGGCGGAACAGGAGGGCCGGGAACGGATGGAGCTGGCGGAAGCCCTGGCGGAAAAGGACTACTGGGAATCCGTATTTTCCGGTATTCCGGGCCGGAGAGAGCCGGTAAGCGCCGCCGAAGCCCTGTCTATGGCGGAAAACGCCCTGCGGGAAGAACGGTTTTACGACGCCCACTGGCTGGCCGCGCTGGCGGAACGTTTAGCCCGGCCCGGAAGCCCGGAGGCGGCGGAGGCTCCCCGGATAGCGGCCCTTGCCTGGAACAGTATGGCTTCCCTGGCCCCGAGCGCCGGGGAAAGGGAGCTGTATTCCCTTTACCGGCTTAAACAGTCAGGTTACGAGGCCATGCTTGCCGGGGACTGGATACGGGCCTACTATATCTTTCTGGAACTGAGGAAGCTGAGCCCCGGCGACCCGGATGTTATGAATTTCCTTGCCCAAAGCGAAGAGGAAGCCCGGAAGACGGCTTTCTTTTTCGAGGAGATAGACGCGAGGCTGGGGGAGATCCTTACCGAGGCGGTATTTTCCCTCCCGGCCGGTTCCCCCGAAGAAGGGGGCCGGGGGGTGCTGCGTTTCTCCGCCCTTTCGGCCTTTGCCGATTACGCTTACGGCTTTGGGGCGGAGTTCATCTCCTTCGACGCTGAAAACCGGGTTCTGTCTCATTTTACCGCCCCTTACGTCAAGATACTCCCCATTACCCTGAATTCCCAGGGCCGCACCCTCATGCTGATGCGGGTTCTGGATCGTTACGACCAGGACAGATACTGGGAACCCCTCTGGACGGTTCCCGCCGCCGGGGATAACCGGGCGGTTCTGGAACTGGACTACGACACCTTCTACCTGCTGGCCAAAACCAGAGGGGGGATGGACAATCTTTCCCTGAGGCAGCTCTTCAACTCCGCGAAGCGCCTTGAGCCTTACGGCTACATCCCCCAGGTTTTTCTGTCCGAGATTATCTACCGGCTTTCCCAGCCCCTGTTCCTGCTTCCCCTGGCGATTCTGGCAATCGTTGCCGGCTGGCGTTTCCGGGCCCTGAAACGGCCCCGCTACGCGCTTGCGCCCATGCTTTTTATCCTTCCCCTGGTGTTCAACGGGCTGGTGTATTTTTACCGGTATATCCTTAATATCCTGGGGATCTGGACAGTTCTTTCCCTGGGTTTTTCCGCCGCCCTGATCATCTTTATGACGGGCGCGGGTATTCTGTTTGTCCTCTCCCTGATTCTGCTGGCCTCCCAGCGCGGCTAGCAGGCGCCTTAGCGGGATACGATGCGGGCCCCCAGGGACGACAGCCGGGGGACGATGCTTTCGTAGCCCCGCTCGATCTGGTAGACATTGCGGATGACGCTTTTCCCCTCGGCGCAGAGGGCGGCGATGATCATGGCCATGCCGGCCCGCACATCGGGGCTGTGCAGTTCCGATCCGGTTAGGCGGGAAGGGCCCGAAACTACGGCCCGGTGGGGATCGCAGAGCACTATGCGGGCCCCCATGGCGATAAGCTTATCCACAAAAAACATGCGGGATTCAAACATTTTTTCGTGAACCAGCACTTCGCCCTTTACCTGGGTAGCCACCACGGTAACGATACTGGTTAAATCCGGGGGAAAGCCCGGCCAGGGGGCGTCGTCTATCTTTGGGATCATCCCTCCCAGATCGCAGTTAACCGCCATCTTCTGCTTTTTGGGCACATGAATACTGGTTCCCTCACATTCCCACCTGATCCCCAGCTTGGCGAAGGCGATCTTCGCGGATCGCAGATCCTCTTCCCGGGCGCCCTCAATGGTAATCTCCCCCCGGGTGGCCGCGGCCAGACCGATAAAGGATCCGACCTCCATAAAATCCGCGCCGATGGTGAAATCGCAGCCGGAAAGTTTCTTTACCCCGTTAATGGTAAGGATGTTGGAGCCTATCCCCTGGATCCGCGCGCCCATGGAAACCAGCATGCGGCAGAGATCCTGCACATGCGGCTCGCTGGCGGCGTTGGTTAGGATCGTCTCCCCCTTCGCCAGTACCGCGGCCATTACGGCGTTTTCCGTGGCGGTTACCGAAGCCTCGTCCAGAAAGATATCCTTCCCCCGGAGCGTCCGGGCGGAGAAGATAAAGGCGCTGTTGCTTTTTACTTTGGCGCCCAGTTCGGTTAGGGCAAGGAAATGGGTATCCAGCCGCCGCCGGCCGATCACGTCCCCGCCGGGAGGCGGCAGTACCGCCAGGCCCGTGCGGGCCAGGAGGGGGCCGGCAAAAAGGATCGAGGCGCGGATCTTTCTTGCCTGCTCCGGGGGAATCTCGGAATTTTTGATATCCCCCATGGAAAGCCGCCACGCGTTGGAACCCGCCGCTTTCACTTCCCCGCCCAGGGCGCTGTATATCTCCAGCATTACCTGGACATCCTCTATATCGGGAACATTCCGTAAAACAAGCGGTTCATCGGAAAGAAGGGCTGCGGCAATACAGGGTAAGGCAGCGTTCTTGTTTCCGCTGGCCCTGATCGTCCCCCTGACGGGACCCCCTCCCTCGATCAGGTATTCACTCATGCGTTAACTGTAACGCCCCTTAAAAAAAAGATCTACGAACCGCGCGCCTTGCCAGTAATTCTCAGTTTACCGTTTTTGGAACAAGCTCCGTACTTTAGTTTGAGCCCAATCAGGTTACTAAGGGATCCAGCCCGGCCTTAGTATCAGTCCCGCGCCCTCGTTCTTTTCCGGAACCTTGCCGGGATCGGCCGCCGGAGGGCCGGGGGCGGCGGGATAGCGGGGAGCCGCGGGTATCTCTTCAAGCCCGGTGTATAAGGGTATCTGGGGGATACGGCTCGCCGTTGCCAGCTCCTGGGGCGGCACTACCCGGTCGGCCTCTTCCTCGGCGTAGCTTGCCTCCCGCTCCGCCACATAAACGGTAAGGCCCTTGATATACGAGTAGCGTATCAGCCCCTTGTCCACCAGCAGGTTTACTGTGTCGAACTCAAAGGAAGTGCCCCGCACCGACGCCACCGTCATGGGGGAGCTGACGGTAAACTCCGTTTTGGCGCCTGCGGGGGGCGATACCTCCGCCCGGATTCTTCCGGCTCTTAAAGAAAGGCCGATTCGTTCGCTTCCCTCAAGAACGATGATCTCTTCCAGGCTAAGCCGGGTAAGGGGCCGCAGCAGTATCCGGGAAGAAAGGGTTTGGATAAGGGCGCTGCTTTTAAAACTTACGGATATGACCGTGTCCTTTTCGATAGCCATTCCCGCCACCGCGCTCGTCCACCCGGAGGCGCCGGAGGGCAGGACTTCCACCTTGCCCTGTACTTCCGTAAAGACCGCCTGGGCGGCGGCCCGGCTTGCCGGCGCGAGGAGCAAGACCGCCAGGATCATGAGCAGGTTCCGTTTCATAACACCCTCCAAATTTATGGGAAAAGCGGGCTTTAGACCGCTTTTTCAAGCGCATTTTCCGAAACCAACCGGGTTTTGGGAAATGCTCAGCCTATTAGAATGACAGCGTCAGGCCGCTTTCCAGCCGCCATTTGATCCCGGCCTGGGGCTTGTAGGCCCCGCCCAAACCGGGCAGGAAAACGCCCAGGCCCAGGTTAAGGACGCACCAGGATCCGGGCGTCCAGGTGAAACGGGTGGAAAGTTCCCCGCCCAGACCGGCGGCGCGGGAATCGGCGTCCAGATCCGGGTCATAGTAGGTTTCCCGATCGCTGCGGAAAAAATACGCCGCCGCCGCTTCCCCTTCCAGCTTTTGGAGGAGCCGGGCGGTATAGCCGAGTTCCAGCAGGGAAATGCCGGAAAACCTTGTCCGCAGAATCCGCCCCTGGGCCTCGGTGCTCAGCGGCTTGAAGGATCGCAGCCTGCCGTCCCCGTTTCCCGATGAAAAGCGGGCCTTAAAAAACAGACGGTCGGAGGGCCGCCCGGCGGGAACCCGGAAGGGGTTCAGGGAAAAGGCAAAACCGAAGCCGCCTTCGCCGTTCCGTTCCTCGGTATCAAACACCGCCCCCAGATCCGTATACCAGCCGCTTCCCAGGGATCGGCGCCAGCGGGCCAGGAAGTACTGGGAATGAATGTTGTCATCGCCGCCGTTCAGATCGAACTGGGCCAGGGTTCCCAGATCCAACTGGTTGCGGGTGTCCAGGAAGGAAGGGGCCTCCCAGTTCAAGGCGAAAACCAGCCGCCGGGAGGCGAAATAAACGTCCCGGTCGTGGTAATCCATCAAATCGCTGTTGCTCATCACGATGTAGCCGGTTTTTTTGTAGAGGAGGCCCGTGTAGAGAGCCCCGGCCCTAAGGCGGCTTCCGCCCGCGCTCCATACCGCGCCAAGGCCGTCAAAGAGGCCGGAAAGCACGAAGCCCAGGGTTTCGGAAAAGGCAAAACGCCCCAGTTCCAGATTCAGGCCCGGAGCGGGCCGGAAACCCAGCTCAAAACGGCCGATGTCCGGTATCAGCTTCCATTCCCGGCCCTCGTCGCCCAGATCGAAACGCTCGTATTTTATTCTCAGGCCCCCGGAAGCGTAGAGTTCCGCATTTTCCCCCAGCAGGCCGGAGACCCAGGGCAGGATGAACCCGGAGTATTCGGCAATACCGTCGCCGGAGACTTCCGGCGTGCCAAGCGGGAGATTCTGGTACATCACGATCCCGAAGTCCGCGGCGGAGGCGAAAACTGGCGCGAGGAGGCAGGCGCTTAGGAGTATGCGGCGTATCATCAGCCTTCCTCCCGGTCTAATCCGGTGTAGTCCAGGGCCCGCCCCAGGATGCGGAGGAAGCGTTCCCCCGGCACCTTCATGCCCGGATCGGAGCGGCCCTGGATAATGCCAAGGTAGACCAGTTCCCGGCAGGCGTAATGGGCGCTGGGAAAGAGCCGGTAGAGCCCGCCGTTCAGGTTGAAGGATTTCATGATAATAAGGGAAAGGCCCCCCAGCTTAACCGCCCTGTCAACGGCGGCATTACCGGGAAGTTTCGCCATGTTCTGCAGGGCGGCGAAGGCTTCCGCTTCGGGCAGATCCTCCCGTCCCGCCGCTATCAGAACCAGCCGGGCCGCCTGCCCCCAGCTAAGGGCGGGACTGTCCAGTACCGCGTCAAGCTCCCCGGCGTTCTGGGCAGTGCCGGGAAAGCTCAGAAAAACCAGCAGGACAAGGAGGGTGATAAGGCGGATCCTGGTTGTAGCGCGCCTCATGGCTGTATCCCCTCAAGGATCTGCCAGGGGAATACGGGATAGGGGTAATCCCAGCCCTCCGGCGGCATGGCAAAAACGCTCCAGGCCTCATCGGTATCGAGTTCCGTGTTATCAAAATTCGCCGCTTCCGGCGGGTCGCTTAGGGTTATGTCGGCGCCCAGCGGGTGAGTCGTATCAGTCCAGCTGGGGATTCCCGGATCCCTGTTGGGGATAAGCTCCATACCGGCCCGGGCCCTATTGCCGCTGAGGGTACCGTTGTTATCGCCAACCACCCGGCTTGCCGTGGGGCTCAGGGGGCTATTCACGGTTATTGAGGGAAAATTCAGGGCAAGGCAATCTTCAATCGCACCATTAGTACCGAGCGTCCCGGCGATACCTCCCGCATAGCCGTTGAAGCTACCAGGGGTTTCGGACAGGACTTCGGCGGCGGAATAGCAGGCCCCGATGGCGGAGCCGCTCGCGCCGTCGAAGTCCCCGGCGATACCC
>JAIRRU010000321.1 GCA_031255815.1 Treponema sp.
TTTGGAACAGCTTCTTACCCCCGGAGAAAATTGCCTTTACCTAATTCTTTATACGGTAAGGAATTAGCAATTTTCTCCAGGAGCTTGTTTCAAAACCAACCGGGTTTTGGAACAAGCTCTAAAGGCTGCAAAAATGCAATTTTCAAGGAAGTTTGTCCATAATGTGTCTACATTATGGACAAACTCTAAATAGGGGCGTCTTTCAGCGCTTATTCCCCGGAAACGGAGCTTCCGCGCCAGGCGGGTTTTGAAACAGGCTCAGAGTTCAAAAATTTCATGGAGGAACAGGGCCGTTGCCTGGGCGACGTTGAGGCTCTCGATGTTCCCGGTTCCCGGGACGCGGATCAGGGCGGAACAGTTCTCCTTCACCTCCCCGGACAGGCCGCTTTCCTCGTTTCCCAGAACCAGGGCGATGCCGGGCCGGGATTTGAGCTTAAGGGCGGCGGCCCGGTTGGCGACCACTGTTCCGAGATCCGAAACCCGCCAGCGGGCCCGGGGATCCGCGCCGATGGTAACGATGCGCCCGGACGCGGCCCGGAGAAAGGCGGCGGCGCTGTTGACGCCGCGGAAGCTAAGGTATTCCATGCCCCCTTCGGCTACCCGGTAGGCGCTGGTACTCAGCTGGTTTTCCCTGTCCCCGCCGCCGAGTATCACAAAATGGACATCGAAAAAAGCCGCGCAGCGAGCTATGGCCCCCAGGTTGTGATCGTTTCCTATCGAGTCAAGGACGATCCCGGTTTTGCCTTCCCCGGCCCAGAGATCCAGATCCTCCTCCGCAGCCGGGGCGAGTTCCGGCACGGGGATCATCGCCACCACCCCCTGGTGGCGGTTGCTCTTGCAGAGCCGTTCCAGCTCTTCGTCCCCGCAGATCTTGTAAGGGTGCTTTTTGGCGGCCAGGTATTTGCAGATCCCGGAAAAAGCCTTGAGCCGGTCTTCCCGCAGAAAGAGGCGGTTTATCTTTTCAGGATGGCAGGTTCCCAGGGCAAGGGCGGCGTTAAAACCGCATACCGCGAGTTCCTCAGTTAACCGGTTCCGCATTGATCGAATATAGCATATACTAACGCTAAAGTAACAGGAGGCTGTAAAGCCGCCCTGAATTTACGGGATCAGTTACCGTGCTGGTAGGGGGAGAAAAAAATGGGAAAGAAACTAAGGTACGGCTTTATCGGATGCGGCGGTATTGCCTTTGGTAAGCATCTGCCCGCGATAAGTAAACTTGAGGATGTGGAACTTGCCGCCTTCTGCGACCTTGCGGAAGACCGGGCGGAGAAGGCAAACCGGGAATACTCAGGCGGAAAGGGGAAGGTGTTTACCGACTACCGGAAACTGCTGGACGAGGATCTGGACGCGGTCTGCGTGCTTACCCCCAATATCTCTCACGCGGAAATTTCCATCCGCGCCCTGGAAGCGGGCAAGCACGTGATGTGCGAAAAACCTATGGCGAAAAACTACGCCGAAGCCCAATCCATGCTGGAGGCCCGGGACAAGAGCGGCAAGCTCCTCACCATCGGGTACCAGAGCCGCTACCGGCCGGACAGCCTCTACCTTAAAGCTGAATGTGAGGCGGGAACCCTGGGGGAAATATACTTTGCCAAAGCTACGGCCCTGCGCCGCCGCGCCGTGCCCACCTGGGGGGTGTTTCTGGACGAAGAAAAACAGGGGGGCGGCCCGCTTATCGACATAGGAACCCACGCCCTGGATCTTACCCTGTTTATGATGGACAACTACGAACCCGCCTACGCGGTGGGAACCACCTACCACAAACTCAACAAGGACAAAAAGGCCGGCAACGCCTGGGGGGACTGGGATCCGAAGAAGTTCACCGTGGAAGATTCGGCCTTCGGTTTTATCGTGATGAAGAACGGGGCCACCATCATCCTCCAGGCAAGCTGGGCCCTTAACACCACCGAAGCGCGGGAGGCGGTAACCACCCTCTGCGGTACCAAGGCGGGGGCGGACATGCCCCAAAGCGGAAGCCTGGTGATCAACGGGGTAAGGAACAACAGACAGTACACCCTGAGCCCCGCGCTGGAGGCGGGAGGCGTGGCCTTTTACGACGGAACCCTGGACAAACCCCAGGATCTGGAAGCCCGGATCTTCGCCCAGGCGGCGCGGGGCAAGGGCGGGCTCTACGTGCTGCCCGAACAGGCCGCGGTGGTAACCCGTATCCTTGAGGGGATCTATACCGCCGCAAAAACCGGAAAACCTTATTACTTTTAAGCGGAAAAGGAGAGCGCTATGGACACGAAAAATCCGATACGGGTAACCGTATGGAACGAGTACCTGGACGATCAGAAACGCGGGGATATCGCCGCTGTTTACCCCGAAGGGCTCCATAAAACTATCGCGGGCTTTCTCAACCAGGCCGGCGGCATAGAGGCCGGGGTTTCCCTTATCGGCGATCCTGAACAGGGTCTGTCCGGGAAAATTCTGGACGCCACGGACGTGCTTATCTGGTGGGGGCATGTACACCACCATGAGGTAAAAGACGAGGCGGCGGCCAGGGTGGTGGATCAGGTACGCCGGGGCATGGGGATCATCTTCCTCCACTCGGCCCACCGGGCCAAGCCCTTCACGGCCCTTCTGGGAACCAGCGGCCGCATCTCCTGGCGGGAGGCGGAGGAACGCTGCCGGGTATGGACCGCCGATCCCTCCCACCCCATCGCGGCGGGCGTTCCGGATCAGTTCCTCATAGACCGGGAGGAGATGTACAGCGAACCTTTCGGTATTCCCGAACCGGAAAGCACCGTGTTTATCAGTTGGTTCCAGGGGGGCAACGTGCTCCGCAGCGGCGTTACCTTCCGCCGGGAATACGGGAAGATCTTCTACTTCCAGCCGGGGCATGAAACGTACCCCAACTACTATCACGAAACGGTACAGCGGATCATCGTTAACGCGGTGCGCTGGGCGGCCCCGCTGGTCAGGGTGGCGGATCGGGAATGTCCCCAAGATAAAGAGCCGCTCGAAAGGATCGGCGTATGAGTAAATCCGATAAGCCCCTGCGCTTCCCCCCGATTATCGCCAATTTCCCCCACATCCTGCACGGCGGGGACTACAACCCGGATCAGTGGATCAAGTGGAAGGACAGTGTCTGGAAAGAGGACATGCGGCTGGCGAAACTGGCCGGGATCAACAGCCTTTCCGTCGGCATCTTCGCCTGGGCGGCCCTTGAGCCCCGGGAGGGGGAGTACCATTTCGAGTGGCTGGACGAGGTAATGGACATGCTGGCGGAAAACGGCATAGTCGCGGTTCTGGCCACCCCCTCGGGGGCCCGTCCCGCC
>JAIRRU010000322.1 GCA_031255815.1 Treponema sp.
CCACTTGAAAGAAATTTCCCGGGCGATAGACTATCCGGTAAAGAACATGATAGCCGTCCCCATGCGGGTCAAAGATGAATGTATCGGGGTTATCGAGATCCTCAACAAAAAGGATGAAAAGGATTTTCTCCAGGAAGATCTTGAATGGATAGAGATCTTCGCTACCCAGGCGGCCATAGCTATCACAAACGCCCAATACCTTGAAAAAACCCGGAACGAAATACAGCTTCTGCAGGATCAGATAAAATCCGACCAGGGCTACCATACCCTGGTAGCCAAAAGCCCGATTATTATCGAAAAACTTGAGATCATCGACCGGGTAGCCCGAACCGACTCGTCGGTGCTGATCCTGGGGGAGAGCGGGGTAGGGAAGGAGCTTTTTGCCGAGCAGATACACCTGCGCAGCCCCCGCAGCCACGCCCCCTTTATCCGGGTAAACTGCGCCGCCATTCCCGAAGGGCTTTTGGAAAGCGAGCTGTTCGGCCATGTAAAGGGGGCCTTCACCAACGCCATCGCGAACCGCCAGGGCCGTTTTGAAATGGCCGATGGCGGCACCATCTTTCTTGACGAGATAGCGGACATACCCCTTGCGCTTCAGGCGAAACTGCTGCGGGTTATCCAGGAGAAAACCTTTGAAAAGGTGGGCTCCGATATTTCGGTAACCGTGAACGTGCGGATCCTTGCCGCCACCAATAAGGATATTGAAGATCAGGTAAAGAAAGGGGAATTTCGCGGCGACCTTTACTACCGTCTCAACGTGCTGCCCCTTTATATCCCGCCCCTCCGGCAGCGTCCCGAAGATATTCCGGAACTGGCGTCTTTCTTTCTGAAAAAATTCATGCGGGAAACCAAGAAGCAATTCCAGGGTTTTTCCGATGAGGCAATGGAGTCCATGATTTCCTACGCCTGGCCGGGCAATGTCCGGGAACTGGAAAATTGCGTCGAGCGGGCCTGTGTTATCGGCAAGGGGGGCTGGATCCGGCGGGAGGATCTTTTCCTAAAAACCGTCGCGCCGCTGACGGAACAGGAAGAGGGGAGCAGGAATTTAAAAAGCGCCATCAATACGTTTAAGGGGCATTTTATCCGGAAGATACTGGAAGAAAACAACTGGAATCAGACGGAGGCCGCCAAAGTGCTGGATATACAGCGGACCTATCTTTCCAGGCTTATCAAGGAACTGGAGATCATTAATTCCAAGGAGCAGTAAACATGTCGGATATACAGGAAAAAACCAGTTTTGGCGATAAAATCAATGATTATATACAGAAGAACCGGAAGGGGATCTTTATCTGTCTCGGCCTCATAGTAGTCCTCTTGGCGGCTTTTATCGGAACCCTGAGCATCCGGAACACAATTCGGACCAAAGCCATTGTCCGGGTGGAAGAGTTAAACCGGCGCTACGAGGAGCTGAGGTTCGATATAGGCGAGGAGTCCAAGACGGAGGATACGGCCGCCCTGCTTGCGGAACTCAAGGAATTTGGGGCAAAAAGATCCGGTTACGCGGGCCTCAGGGCCAGGGTAATTACCGCGAAGATCCACAGCGATAAAAAGGAATGGGTTGAAGCCCAGCAGGCCTGGGCCGACGCGGCCAAAGCCGGGGCCGGGACATACCTTGAGCCCGTATCCTTTTTTAACGCCGCCCGGGCGGCGGAAGAGCGGGAGAGTGCGGAAGAGGCCCTTTCCTTTTATTCCCAATGCCTTGCCCGCGCGGAATCCTTTCCCCAGGCGGCCCGGGCGCAGTTTTCCATCGGACGCATTGAGGAATCCCGGAATAACCGGGAGGCGGCCCTGGAAGCGTACCGGACGGTGGTAAGCAGATGGCCGGCCGATGTACTCTGGGTTAATCTTGCCCAGAATAAGATCGCCGTCCTCCAGCCGGCGCAATGAAAAAACCGGAACCGCGCTTTTTCCTTTTTTTACTCATCCTTAGCCCGTATTTGTTTTCTTCCTGCGGGATTGAAGACTACGCCTATTTGCAGCCCGTCCCCTCGGGCGATATCCGTATAACCCTGAACAACATGGCCACCGTGCCTCTTCCGGACCAGGGCATCGGGAGTAACTTCACCCACTATACCCTCTATTACCGCATATACATCAGCGATATTCCGGAGTCGGGGGAAATTCAGAGATCCCGGGCGGCAATGGACAGGATAAACCCGGCTCTCTCCACCGACTATTTTTATCTCGAGCCGTATACCAACACCAACAACAACGTCAACACATCCACGGCCACTTTGCTCCGGAACCGGAATTACCAGGTTCTCTCGTATATTCAGGCGGGGTCGGAATTGAACGATGTGGTAAAAAACGGGCCGGGCGATCTGGAACTGCATTTCCCCGTACTAACCGGCAGCATACCTTACCTGGTATATGGCGGCACCGCCTATAACCTTTACCGTTCCAACGGGAGCGGCGCCTTCAGCCCCCGGCCGGACAGGTACTTTCGCAACTCTTCGGAGATAAACTCAGGCGGCAACGTAAGCAGCACCATCAACGCGGATGTGGTCAACAAATCGAACGCCAGCGGCCCCCGTTACACCTATGCGGCCTTGTACATTGCCGCCACGGGGCTCAGCCAGCCGGCCTATACGCCTTTCTACAGCATCCCCACATTTATCGGTGTTTTCAGGCTTCCCGAACAGAATTAGGCCGGGCGGCGGGACTTGCTCCAAAACCCGGCGGCACAGAACTTCCTTTCCGATGAAACCGGTTCCCAGTGTATGCGGAAGAGGGGGAAACCGCGCCCTTTACTATCCATAATGTTTATTCTGTCTACCAGTTGATCCTCCGGGCCTGCGCCCGCCGCGATCCGGGTAAATTCTACAGACGGGATCTTCATTGGAAATTCCGGGTGCTTACCCGTGATAATTCCGCCGGAATCAGGGCGCGGGGTACAGGGCCCGGTAAACGTCAAAATAGGATTCACCGGATAAGGCCCGGACGGCGTCCTCCCCCCGCGCCCGGGCCGGGGGAAGCGCCAGCACGGAAAGCCGTTTAAGGCCGAAAACCGTGCCGCGGGCATCCAGCAGGGCCTTTCGGAATTTCTTTTCATCCTCAAACCTTACCAGCTTCACGCCGGGCTCGGTCTCAGGCGGGAGGAAAGCGGCAGCTCCGGGTACGGCATAGGAGAAGCCCCAGAGCAGGGATGAAAGGGAATGTTTTTTCTCGCCCCGCCTGATCGTGTAAGCCTCCGCCCTGTTAAGCCGGATACCTTCGGGCAAATTGGCGTTCATTGATGACAAAAAGAGCGGCGGATCTACGGCTTCCTCTATTTCGACGGAGGCTATTTCCCCCTCCGCGGCGATACCGATAGACAGGGGGGCGACAATTTCCAGGGCCGGCAGGGGGTTAAAGCCCCGGGTATAGCCAACCGGGATACCGGAACGCATAAAGGCCATGGAAAACACCTCTATCAGGGAGAGGTGGCTGTGGAAAACAGCCCCGCCTTGCTTGGAGAAGGAAAAAACAAGCCGCCGGGAGAACGCTCCGCCCCCTTGATCCGGCAAAGGGGCCGGGGGCGCGGCGTTTTTCGGAGAAATACCGCCGGAATCCCGGCCGATCCGGCATACATCGTCAGGATCCGTACCATCATGTATGTTATTTTGTATAATACCAATGGATCCATCGCATGCGCCGCAGGGATGAGTGCAATTTATTATACATGGTGAAGTTGTAATCTTCGCTTCGGACTTATCCAGCTCCTGCCGGAGGTAAGGGGTCTCAAAGCCGCCGCGGATCACGGCCCAGGGAAGTTCCGCGTTTTTTTCCGGCCTGCCGCTCATGATTGCCGAAACCAGCCCGGGCTGACTTTCAAGGAGTTCCCGCCAGATGTCCCTTTTTAGATGATCCTGCCAGGCGTCAAGGCGGCAGCCCCGGCGCCATGCCTGTTCAACAAGTTCCGCGGTTTCTTCGGTTCCCCTGCTAAGCAGCCCCTCCAGAAGCGACATGAACGGATCGCTGGTATTTACCTTGTGCCCCCTGGGCTTCAGGCGGCTGCGGATATAATCAAGTTTCCGCCGGCCGCTTTCCTCGTCCAATTGGGCGGCCCATTGGTAGGGCGTGTGCGGTTTGGGCACAAAGACACCCACGGCGACATTGAAATGCATCCCGGTAAGGCGCCCGAGTTCGAGGATAAAATTGACGATCCCCTCTTCCTCGTTAGGCGGATCCGGAGCCTCCGGGCCGGGTTCCGCCTCCGGCCTGTCCGGAATTACCGGAAGCCCGATCATGAAGTAGAACTTTGCCCGCCGCCAGCCGTTTTTTCTGGCCTTGCTCAAAATAGACGCCGTATCCGCCAGGGAAACCCGCTTGTTTATACTCAACTGCCAGGCGTCTTCCGGGGTTTCCACCGCGAAAGTAAGGCCGCTTTTGCGTACTTCCGCTATTTTTTCGAGGAGGGGCAGGGAAAACGTTGATACCCGCAGAGAGGGAAGCTGAAAGGAAACATGCCGGGAACCGAAACGCTTGTTCAGCAATTCTACCAGGGCGTCTATGCGGCGGTAGTCCCCGCTGGAAAGGGAGGAAAGGCTAATCTCCCGGTAGCCTCCCCTGCCGACAAAGGCCTCGGTTTCGGCCAGCACCTGATCGGCGCTTTTCTGCCGCATAGGCCGGTACCAGTAAGCGGCGTGACAGAAGCGGCAGCCGTTGGGGCAACCCCGCATAATTTCTACCGCTCCGTGATGCTGGACCGTCTTCATGCTGGAAACAGGAAACACCGCCGGAGAGGGGGGCCGCCGGGAAAAGCGGCTGTCCACGGCCCGAACCGCCTCTTTCTTTCCCCGGGCCCAGACCGAGGGGTGTTCCGTTATATGGGAAAGCATCTCTGTCCGGGAAGCGCCTCTCCTTTTCAGTTCCAGCAGTTCCGCTGCGAGATCGAAGAATCCCGCCTCCGCCTCCCCTATCCAGAAGGCGTCGATAAAGGGGGCGTAGGGGAGAGGGTTGGAAACGCAGGGGCCGCCCATAATGACGAGCGGGTCCCCCTCCCCTCTTTCCCCGCCGCGGATAGGGATTCCGCCCGAATTCAGTATGGTCAAAACCGAGCCGATCCCTAATTCATAGGCCAGGGTAAAGAGCAGGAGATCCAGATCCTTTAGGGGAATACCTGTATCGAGCCCGTAGAGGGGGATGTCTCTTTTTTTCAGGAGTTCTTCAAAATCCGGGGCCGGGGCAAAGACCCGGTCGCAGGAAATATCGTCTATTTCGTTGAGCCGCTTGTATATGATCCGCAGCGCCTGGTTGGACATACCGATTTCGTAAAGATCGGGAAAGGCGATGGCGGTTTGGAGGAGAGCCCCGGGTTTTGCCAGGCGGCCGAATTCGCCGCCCGCGTAACGGCCGGGCTTTTCCACTTCAAGAAGAAACGCCCCCAGCTCCTCTAGCTGCCTAATGCTGGAATCTTCTGACATGAATACTCAAGGCCAAGCCTATGCCGGTCATGGCGGAAATAACCGAAGAACCGCCGTAAGACATAAAAAGCAGGGGAATGCCGGTAATGGGCATGATCCCCATGGTCATACCCACATTGATAAGAAAATGAAAGGCATACATGCCCGACAGTCCCGCCGCGATATAAGCCCCGAAAGAATCGGTAGTGGTGTTTATTATTCTGACAAGCCGCAGGCAGATGAGCAGAAAAAGTACGAATACCAGGATACCTCCCAAAAGCCCCCATTCCTCGGAAAAAATAGAAAAAATAAAATCCGTACTCTGCTGGGGAAGGAAGCGGTAATGGCTCTGGGTTCCCTGGAGGTAACCCTTGCCAAAGAGCCCCCCGGAACCGATAGCGGTAATCGACTGGATGATATTCCATCCCGCCCCCTGGGGATCCACGTTGGGATCCAGAAACACGATGAGCCGCATGATCTGGTAATCCTTAAGCACCTTGCGGGAAACAAACGAAGCGCCCAGGGAAAAAATAAACACCGTCACGCCGTAGAGAATCCAGAAAAAATACCTTTTCTTATACTTTAAAAGACCAAACGAGGCTATAACCGCGACGATGATCAACGCGGCCGCCGCAATAAGGGTAAAGCGGTTGCTGGTTAGTATCTGCAGGGAAGGGATAGCATTTTGGAGGATGTAACGCTGCCAGAGGGGCAGCACCATAAGCAGGCAGGTAAGGCCGATGCAGGCGGAAAGGAAAAGCACGTAGCGTATGGCTACTCCGGCGGTAAAGCTCATCACCAGAAGAATGGGAATAAATACAAGGGACGTGCCGAAGTCCGGCTGGATAAGGATAAAGCCCATGGGTATAAAAACAATTATGCAGGAAACAAGGAAGCGGGAAAAAGCCCGGGGGGATTTTCTTGTGTCATCCAGAAAACGGGCAAGGAGCACAATGGTAGTGATTTTAGCAAACTCCGACGGCTGTATGCCGAAGACGCCGATCCCTATCCAGGCGCGGGCCCCGTTTACCAGCCTGCCGTTAAGGCAGGTATAGGCGAGAAGGGCCAGGGTGCCCAGGTAAAAATATACGGAAAGGCCCCGCAGGCGGTGATAATCGACCATGGAAAGAACCAGCGCGATAATCAGCCCGGAAACGGCCCAGAGGATCTGCCGCAAATATTCATTGGAAACCAGCACTCCGGAGGAAGTAAGCCCGGATGAATAGATAAAGAGCACCCCGAAAAAAGAAAGGACAAGCGCCGCGAGGAGCAGGAAGAAGTCAATTTCCAGCAGATCCCGCAGTCTCATTCCCGCCTCCTCTGAACGGGCGCGACATACTCCAGGCCCAGGGCCTTTACCGATTCTTCGTAGCTCTGGTTTGCGAATATACCCTGAAACATGATCGCCGAAGCGTAGGGCGCCCACCACTCCCAGGTATTCGCAGCTTCCACAATGATGGAAACCACCACCTGATCTTCCGGCTTGGCATCGTAAGGGGCGTAGGCGGCGAACCATGAATGCCAGCGATCCTGAAGCCCCACTTCCCCGGTTCCCGTTTTCCCGGCTATCTCCACCGTTTTTATGTTCAGGGGAAACTGGGCCGTGCCTTCGCTGATGACCCCCCGCATATCCCGGCGGACGTTTTCAAAAACGCGGGGCTCGATATCGCTTTCGTGGAGCAGGGACGGGCGGATGCTCTGTTCCACCGCGCCGGAAACAGGATCCCGCACCTCTTTTAGTATATGGGGGCGGTAAACCTTTCCGTCATTGATCACCATACAGACCATATTGGCCATCTGTATCGGGGTAACCAGGGTATAACCCTGGCCAATAGACATGTTCATCGTATCGCCGCCAAGCCAGCGTTCATGAAAACGCCGATCCTTCCACTGGGGGGTGGGGATGAAACCGGGAATTTCACCGGGAAGATCGATGCCCGTGGCTTCCCCTAAACCGTATTCCTTTGCGTAGAAAACGATCCGTTCCACCCCCAGGTAATCCCTTCCCACCATCCAGTAATAGATATCGCAGGACTGGGCCATGGCCTGGTGCAGGTTGAGCCTTCCGTGACCGGGACGGCGGATATGGCAGCGCCACTGCCGGTTGCCGTAGCTTATCTCCCCCTGGCAGTTGATGGTCTGATCCGGCGAAAAGGCGTTTTCCGCGAGGATGCCGCTGGTCATGACAATTTTGAAAGTGGAGGCCGGAGGGTAACTGGACTGTATCGCCCGGTTAAGGAAAGGTTTTTCGGGAGCGTTAAGGAGGGCCTGATATTCAGCGCCCAGGGCGCCCTGGCTGAAAATACCGGGATCGTACCAAGGGTACGATACCATGGCGAGGACTTCTCCGTCCGGCCGCATTACCACTACCGCCCCCATCCGGTTCCCCAGGGCTTTTTCCGCCAGAAGCTGAATGGAACTGTCGATGGTTAGCACCAGGTTCTTTCCCGTAACAGGGGGTTCCCGGGTATTGTTTTCGTCCCCGGCAATGCGCCGTCCCCGGACATCCACGATACGGGTTTCCCTCCCGGCTTTTCCCCGGAGTATCGAATCGTACTGCCGTTCAATCCCGGCCTTGCCGATTAGGTCTCCCTGCTGGTAGCCCTGGTTGTACAGCATGGTCAGCTCGTCCCGGGTTATATCGCCCACATAGCCCAGAACATGGGAAAGGCTTCCCGTATTGGCATAGTTCCGCATGGGCTTTGACTGCCAGGAAAGGCCCGGCAGGGTATCCACGTTTTCCGCGAGGGCAGCAATGATATTAAAGGGGACATTCGCGGCAATTTCTATGGGATGGTAGAGATAGTAATACTGTGCGGGTATCTGACGGTCAATCTGTTCCCTTGGTATTTCCAGGATCCGGGCAACCCTGCCGATAAGATCGGACAGATCGCCCCTGGGCACTTCCGCCGGAGTTATGCTTACCGCGAAAGAATCGGTGTTCATCACTAGGGGGCTGGTAAAGCCGCGGTCGTAAATTTCCCCCCGCTGGGCCGGTATGATCGTGGTTCTGCGGGCGATGTTTTGCGCCCGGGAACGGTAAAGCTCCCCGCTTAAAATCTGCATACTGAAAAGCCTTACCGTGTAGATAATGAAGATCAGAATAAAGACCGCCCTTAGAATATGTATTCGCGCTTCGGGGCGTTCGTCGCCCTGGTCTACCGGTTCCATAAGGGACATCAGATACCTCCTTCGGGAGCCCGCTGCGGATCCGTGCCCAGAAGCAGGGGCTGGAAAAGCCGCAGAAGGCCAAAGAGTAAAGGCGCGGAAAGGCTGTTAAGCATAAGTTCTACCCATAAAATCGGGGCAAAAAGGGGATACGCGGGAACCGCTTTGTTGAGCAGTAAATGTAACAGAAACAGAAACGCCGCTTTAAGGAGGGTAGCGGCCGCGCAGAGGATCATGGGGAGGAATACCGCGTCCAGGAAGAAAGCCCCTTTCAAAAGGCCGGTTAGGGCGCCCAGCAGGGTTCTGATAAAGGTGTTAAGCCCCAAAGGCGCGCCGGAGATAAAATCCAGAAAAAGCCCCGAAAAAAACCCGCTCAGCTGCCCCGTCATGGTACCGTTGACGAAGGCGCAGTAGACCAGTATTCCCAGGGCCAGATCCGGAACCGCGTGGTACAGGGCCAAATGGGACAGCAGGGTTGACTGGAGAAGGGCCGCCACCAGGGTAAAAATTGCAGTCCATATAACGTTTTTAGCCATCCCCTTCCCCCGCTTCCGGGCTTTCCCCGCCGGGCGTTTCCGGATCGCTTGTCTTCGGATTGATTACAAAGACATACTCAAGCCGGGAAAAATCGACCGCCGGTTCAAGCTCCACTTCCATGGATATTTCGTATTCCCGGTAGTTTATCTTGTTTACCCGGCCGACGATTATGCCGGAGGGATATACGCCGCCCATACCGTTGCTGACGATAAGATCCCCGTAGTTTATTTCGTCCCGGGCCCGCTTGTTTATAAACTGCATCCGTAAAGGGATATCGGGATTCCCCTGGCCTTCCACGATTCCCTCGTAACGGGAAACGGCCAGGCGGGACGAGACAAAGGAATTGGCATCGTAAAGGGGCATTACCAGGCTTTCAAACTGCCCCGCCTGTATAACCTTTCCCACCAGCCCCTGCACGCCGTTTTGCCAGGCGATAACCGCCATGTTATTCGCCACTCCCGAATACTTCCCCTTGTTGATAACCAGGGCCGAAAAAAGGTTGTCCGGATCCCGCCCGATAAGTTCCGCCGGAATATGGCGGTAACTGAGGGATTGGGAGAAATTAAGCTGTTCCCGGAGGCGGGCGTTTTCCTGGAGGATCTCCGCCGCGTTCCGTTCCAGCTGCTCGTAGCGGGTAACCCGCTCCATCAGTTCGTTGTATTCCCGGTTCAGGCTGGCAAGCTCCCGGACGGACAGCGCCATCCGGGAAACCCGGGAAGAAATTTCATAGATCCCCCCCCGCATGCCGGAAAAGACGGACAGCCCCATGTCTCTAAAATCAACGGTGGAACCGCGGGTGGAAAAAAGCAGCATGGAAAATGAAACCAGCGCCAAAGCGGCAAACACATACGAAACCGCGCCCAGACGGACCCTGGACCGTTTTCTCTTTTCCCCAACAGCCATAAACCGCTAGTTCAGATCGTCATAAATACTGCGGGTATTGTTGAAACGCTTAACATATTCAAAGTACTTGCCCGCGCCCAGGGCCACACAGTCAAGGGGCGCTTCAGCCAGAATAACCGGAACCCCTGTTTCTTTAGATATGAGCTTCGGAAGCCCCTTGAGGAGGGAGCCCCCCCCGGTCATCACGATACCCCGCTCTACAATATCCGCCGCCAGCTCAGGCGGGGTACGCCCCAGGGTGTTTTTTACTTCCTCGATTATCTGGCTTACCGGATCCTTTAACGCTTCCCGCACTTCCACCGAGTCAATTTCCAGCCGCCGGGGAAGCCCGGTAATGGCGTCGGTTCCCTTTATCTCCCCCTTTTCGAGAGTCTTGTCCGGAGAGGCGTTGCCTATCTCCATCTTGAGCCGTTCCGCCACGCCGCCCCCGATGATCAGGTTATGGACGCTCCGCACGTGACGGATAATGGCCTCGTCGAACTTGTCCCCGCCCAGGCGTATGGCGTTGGTTACCACCATGCCCCCCAGGGAGATTACCGATGTCTCCGTGGTACCCCCGCCGATATCGCAGATCATGTGGCCCGCGGGTTCAAAGATGGGGATGCCCGCCCCGATGGCCGCCCCCAGGCTCTCCTCGATAACAATGACCTCCCGGGCGCCTGCCTTGTAGGCGCTTTCCTCTACGGCGCGGCGTTCCACCGCGGTGGTGCAGGAAGGGACGCCGATGACCATTCTGGGCTTTATAAAGTGGTAACGGGGCAGCACCCTGGATATAAAATAGCGGAGCATTTTCTCCACCGACTCAATGTCCGCGATAACCCCGTCCTGCATAGGCCGTATGGCGATAATGTTTTCCGGGGTCTTCCAGAGCATCCGCTTGGCGTCCGCCCCTACCGCTACCAGTTTCTTGGTGCCCCTTTCGACAGCCACCACCGAAGGTTCGTTTAGTACAATGCTTTTCCCCCGTATGTAGATGAGGGTGTTACAGGTCCCTAAATCTATGCCAATATCTGAAGAGCTTCTTCCAAACATATTCCTCCCGCACCCCGGCGGCGACGCCCGGATATTTTGTGTTGTTAGCCGGTTCAAAACCCGGCGGATCCTGAACCGGCTTTCATTATATTATATATTGAGCCGTAAACGGGCCTGCGTATGGGCCGGATCTATCCGTACCGCCCGCCGCCATTCAGCCCGCGCCCGGGTCGTATCCCCCCTGGCAGCGTACAATTCACCCAACTGGTAATGCGCTTCGGCGTTTTCACTGTTCTCGTCCAGGACAAGCAGGTACTGGGCCTCCGCCTCTTCGCCGGCTCCTTCCCCCGCCAGGATTTGCCCTAAAAGGAGCCGGGCGGCAAGCACCGACCAGGAATCCCGGGATGTCTCAACGCAGCGGAAAAGATACGCCTTCGCCGGCGAAGGTTCCCCCAGGGCAATGTAGGAACGGGCAATGGAAAGCAGGAGCAGATCCGAAGGCCCCTTTTCCTCAATGCCATCCCCTTCCCCTTCCGGTACAGCGCGGGCGGAGAAAGGGGCCAGGGCCAGGGTAAAGGCCGCCACGCTGCTCCGGTAATCGCGCAGGGCCGCGTAGGACAGCCCCAGGTACTCCGGAATATCCCGGGCGGCATAGGAGAAGGCCCTGGCCTGTTCCAAAAATTTTACCGCCAGATCGGCAAAAACCGCTCCCTTATAATAATACGCTTTACCTAAAACATAATAGACCCTGCCGTTATTGTCGTTGGTTTTGGCAATAAGGGCCTTCCGCAAAGACCAGATGCACTCGTCGATGTAGGACATCGTGTCGGAGCTGTTTATCTGGCTGATGCCGAGCTGGTAGGCGGAAAAACCGTGGATGGTAAGGAGAAAATAGTCCAGGGGCCTCTGGTAAAGTTCCGCCTTGCTCAGCTCAAAGGCGTCCCGGTAGGAGCCGTCTTCCCAGAGCCGCAGGAGATCCTTCTGCATATCCCCCCTCTTGTTTTTAAGATTCATAACAAGAGGCAGAGTCCCTCCGGCCAGCATGAACAGAACCAGGATGATAACAACGCGCCACAGAACCTTAACTTGGCGAACACGCGAACGATAACCGGAGTAATTACGATCCCTGACCATGGCTAGACTGATTTAATACCAATTTTTTTATTAAGTCAATTGAGCTTGCTCCAACCCGGTTGGCGCGGGAACCTCCTTTCCGGTGAAACAAATTGAAAAAAACGATGAACCGTGAGCCGGGTTCTGTATGGCCGCGGAGGCGGCCCTGGCCGCCATCTGTCTTAGGCCTGACCTTACGGACGGCCTTTGGGACTAACCCCGCAATCTACCCGCGCTTAACCGGCGGGCCGCCGGCAAGGGGACCCCCTTTCGCGCCGCTTGATTTTGCTCCTGATGAGGCTTGCCGTTTTCCGTTTAACCGGAATCTTTCCGGCGGCGTTGCCGCCGCCGAGGCGGGCGCTTACCCCGCCATTTCACCCTTACCCCCTGAGACGCAAAAAGCCGAAACCCTCCGGCCCCGGGAGGCGGTATCCTTTCTGTTGCGCTGTCTGTCGGAAAGCCAATGAATATCCGCCGGCTCTGGGCCGGAAGATTCATACTCTCCGCCCGGGAATTACCCGGCATCATGCCCTGCGGAGCCCGGACTTTCCTCGGGAAGGCCGCATGCCCGGAAAACGGGCTTTCCTGCGGCCCCCCGCGGCAGCCTGGTTCATCGCCGTTTACTCACTCTTCGTAGTCTATATTAACTTTTTCTTCCTCCTCCTCTTCCTCCTCGTACTCCTCGTCTTCAATATCGTCCAGATCGGAAAGGCTCCCCGCGTCCTCGGCGTCGAAGAAGTCTTCCTCTTCCTCGGACTCTTCGTAAAAGAGGATCCGGGAACAGTAGGGGCAGAACACGATCTCCTCGCCCAGTCGGACTGAATTGGCAAACTGGGCGGGTAAAATCATATGGCAGCCCATACATACCCCGCCTTTGATGGCCACAATACCCCGGCCCATTTTGTTCCGGATGATCCGTTCGAATTTGAACAGCACCTCCGAATCCATATCCGGAGTCAGTTCCCTTTCCCGGGCAACCAGGCTGTCTATCTTCGCCTTTTTTTCGGTGATTTCCGCCTCGATTCCCGCCCGGCGCTCGGCAAGCTCGGCCTCCTGCTGCTCGATAAGGGCCTGGGTCTGCTTTATCTGTTCGTCCAGATCCGAAATGAGCCGCTCCTCCCGCTGAAGATCCTTACGGTACTGCTGCTCCTTTTCGGTCGAATCCCGTATTTCCTTGTCCAGAGCCTCGTATTCCCGCTGGGTGCTGATAACATCCATGTTCTTTTCAGCGTCTTCCCGCATCTTTTCCGCTTCCAATAAAAAGTTCCGGAATTCGTTTTCCGCGGCTTTCGCCTTTTCGTAGTCCTGGTTTTTTTCGATAAAGGATCGCTTGAGCCGGGAGAGAAGTTCCTCCTGGGTTACAAGCAATTTCGGAATCTCCTGGATATCGTGTTCCAGGCTTATTTTTTCTGAAAGTATATCCTGCAAGGTTCGCAATTTTTCAAACACATCATCCATCGCCATTTACCGCTCCCTTAAAAAACAGATCAAACAAAAACCGGGGCCGCTCCGGCTTTTGGAACAAACCCGGCTCTTGCGGTTTTCTCTCGCTTTGCCATTAAGCCGGTTTCAAAACTGAAGTTTGGAAACGGCCTCCCTTGTTTTACCAGTGATCCGGTCAATGATCCAGATAGTCCTTGAGTTTCCGGCTCCGTTTGGGGTGCCGGAGCCGCCTTAAAGCCTTGGCCTCTATCTGGCGGATCCGCTCCCTGGTTACGTTGAAGTAGAGGCCCACTTCTTCCAGGGTAAGGGAGTAGCCGTCGTCCAGGCCGAAGCGCATCTTCAGCACCTCCTGCTCCCTGGCCGGCAGGGTGGAAAGGACGCCGGAAAGCTGTTCCTGGAGCAGGGTAAAGGCGGTCTGGCTGGCGGGGTTCTCCACATCCTTGTCCTCGATAAAGTCCCCCAGGAGGGAGTCTTCCTCTTCCCCGATGGGGGTTTCCAGGCTTATGGGCTCCCGGGCGACGTTTTTAACCGACTTGACCCGCTGGGCGGTCCAGCCCAGGCGCTCGGCTATTTCCTCGTCCGTGGGTTCCCTGCCCAGAACCTGCATGAGCTGCCGGCTTTCCCGAACCACCTTGTTGATCTGCTCGATCATGTGTACCGGCACCCGGATAGTCCGGGCCTGATCGGAAATCGACCGGGTTATGGCCTGCCGGATCCACCAGGTGGCGTAGGTGGAAAATTTAAAACCCTTTTGGTATTCGAACTTCTCCACCGCCTTGATAAGGCCGATGTTTCCCTCCTGTACCAGATCGAAGAAGTGAAGCCCCCGGTTGGTATATTTCTTGGCTATGGAGACCACCAGGCGGAGGTTCGCTTTGATCAGCCGATCCTTGGCGTTCTTCATCATGCTCCGGCCCCGGCTTATCTCTTTGGCCATCTGGTTGATGCTCTCGATGGGCTCCTCGAATTCCGCCTCCATCTGGTGGAGTTTCTTTTCCGTTACCTGGATGAGCCGGATCTTCTCTTTTATCTCGTCGGAGGAGAGGTTTAGTTCCGTTTCCAGCCGTTCCCGCTCTTCTTTGATGGTGAGGAAACGGCCCAGAGTCCGCAGTTCCTTGAGGGAGGCCACCCGCAGGTGCTTCTCTATCCGTTCCTGTTCCTTCTTGTAGCGTTTTATCTTTTTGGAGGCCTGGATAAATTTTTCCGAAAACCCGGTGATCTCTTCCGGGTGCATTTCCGCGTTGTTGACGGTTTCCATGATCCGGTTCCTGAGATCCGCCAATTCCCCGTCCTCGAAGAAATTCCCCCCCCGGACGATAAGCCGCCGCTTGATGTCGATGTAATTTTTAAGATCCCCCAGGATTACCCGCAGCGTTTCCTTGTAAAACTGGTTAAGCCGGCGGCGTTCGGTCATGTGTTCGGTTATTTCTTTTTTTGAAAGGTTAAGTTCCCGCAGATCCTTCTTGGAAAAAGCCTTCTGGGCGATGTGGTAAAATTCGGGGATGATCATGCCGGACTTTTTTATCACCCCTTTTATGATGTTTTCCCCTTCTTCCATCTGCTTGGAGAGTTCCCCTTCCTGTTCCGCGGTAAGCAGGCTTTCCCTGCCGATTTCCCGGAGGTACAGCCTTATGGGATCGTCCACCGAGGATTCCTTGTCGCTGTACACCAGGCGTTTCTTTTCGGCTTCCTTGGTTTTGCGCGGCCCGGGCTCGCTGTCCTCTTCCCCGGCGTTTTCTTCCTCGATAAGCTGGACGTTGTTTTTTTCCAGCAGTACCAGAACCTGCTCGATCTTGTCGGTGTTGGCGATATGTTCGGGCAGATAGTCGGCAAGCTCCTCGTAGGAGAGGGCCTTCTTTGCCTTGGCGTATTCGATGAGCTTTATTACCGCCGGATCGATAGACAGCTCTTCCCGGACCGGCTCGCTTAGCTGAATTGTTTTGGTAACGTGAATCTTTTCGGCAATTTGCAAATTCATCATTTCTTTGCGTTCCTTACAATCGGCGTAATTCGGTATCAATATGCATTTTTTCAACAAGCAGCTCCTCGATTCGGAGATCCCTCCGTTCTCCGGGCGCCGCTTCCCCCACCGGGCTTTCCAGGCTGTGCAATTCCGCGACAATTTCGGAAAGCCGGCGTTTTAGTTTTTTCTGCCGGATCTTTTTTATCCCGTCTTCAACAAGCTGTTCCGGATCATTCAGGAATTCCTTCGATGTCCCCTTCTCCGCCACGTACTGCCGCAGGGCCGGCGAAGGTATCCGGGCCATAAGATCGTCAACCCCCCTTTCCTCGTTGATATAAGACTCTTCCATGGCGATAAAGAGTTCCTTGGCCGCGGGATCTTCTATCTCGTCTATCGAGACCGCTTTGCGAAAATTCGGGTACAGACGGAAATTGACCAGTACGATACTGAGCAGGTATAACTCATCGTTTGCCCGTACCGGTTTTTCCGCCCGGACTGCCCGGGGGCTTGCCTCTTCCCCCCTACGCCTCCGGCTGTAATCGCTCAGGATTGCCGTTCTGTCCGCCCCAAAAGCGGCCGCGACAGCGCCGATACAGGAATCCCGTGACACATCCGAATCCAGGGTATCGAAATAGGGGAACAGGAAAGCCACCGCTTTCGCCTTCCCCTCTGCCGCTGAAATATCGTACAGAGATCTGCTCCGGGAAATAAGATAATTAAAGTCTATTATAACACATTTCATCCGGTTGTGCAATGCCTCCGGCCCCTGGTAGCGCAAAATATCCGCCGGATCTTTGTATGATTCTCCATCCCCTCCCCCTTCCGCCCCGCCGGGCGCCGCCACCGCGCAGGAAAGGCCGTTCCGCCGGCAGGTAAGGATGCCCTTGACCGCCGCGTTCTGCCCCGCCTCGTCGGAATCGAAGACCAGATAGGCTTTCTCCGCCCAGCGGCGGAGGAGTTTCGCCTGGTCGTCGGTAAAGGCGGTTCCCAGGGGGGCCACGGCGTTGCTTATCCCCGCCTGGTGGAGGGC
>JAIRRU010000181.1 GCA_031255815.1 Treponema sp.
CGGGCCGCCTGGACGCCGCCAGGGAGGCCCAGATGAAATTCGCCAGGCTCAGGGGGCAGTTCAGCCTGGGCACCTTCCCCGCGGTGGTCAAAGAGATCCTGTCCATCCGGGGCTTCAACGCCGGAGCGGCCCGGCTGCCGGTAAAAGCCCTCACGCCGGAAAACCGGGAGATCCTCCGCCGGGTTATGCGGGAACTGGCCCTGATCTAAGGGGCCGGGATCCCCCCTTCGGCTGGAAAGATCCCGCCGGAATCGCTATACTGCCCGGGTAATGAATCTTGAAGCTTTTGTTCTGGGCTGCGGGGGCATGATGCCCCTGCCCAACCGGCATCTTACATCGGTTCTCCTGCGGCGAGAGGGGGAGCTTTTCCTGTTCGACTGCGGCGAGGGTACCCAGGTATCCCTCCGGCGGCTCAACCTGCGCTGGAAGAAAATTTCCGTCATTTTTGTAAGCCATACCCACGCGGATCATGTAACCGGCATACCCGGCCTCCTCATGCTTTCCTCCCAGGTAGACCGGGACGATCCTCTCTACATTATCGGCCCTCCCCGGATCGCCGAGTACGTTGAGACAAGCCGCCGGGTGCTGGACATGTATATCAACTACGAGATTGTGGTGCGGGAGATTGCCGAACCCGGCGTGGTGTACCAGGGGGAGGATTTCCGGGTGCGGGCCTTTCCCCTGCGGCACACCAAACCCTGCTACGGCTATACCCTGGAGGAGGACGGGCGGCCCGGGGAGTTCCACCCCGAAAAGGCCGAAGCCCTGGGGATTCCCCGGGGCCCCCTCTGGTCCCGGCTCCAGTCCGGGGAAAGCGTCAGGCTTGCCGACGGCCGGGAAGCGCGGCCCGCCGAAGTGCTGGGAAGCCCCCGTTCGGGACGGAAATTTTCCTTTGTTACCGATACCCTCGCCTTCCGGGACATTTCCGGCGAGGTTGCCGGCTCGGATCTTTTTATCTGCGAGGGGATGTTCGAGAATGCCCTTCTGGAAACCGCCCGGGAGAAGAAGCACATGAGCGCCGGGGAAGCGGCCCGGATCGCCCTGGAAGCGAAGGTAAAAAAACTCGGCCTGATCCATTACAGCCCCCGCTACACCGAATACGATCTCAAGCGGCTTTTGGAGGAGGCCCGGGGGATCTTTCCCCAAACCGTGCTGACCAGAGACCGTATGGTCTTTCCCATGGAGTATGAGGACTGATGATAGAAGTCCGGAATCTTTCCAAGCACTACGGAAAAATCAAGGCGGTAGACCGGGTTTCCTTTTCCCTGGGGAAGGATCAGGTTCTCGGCTTCCTGGGCCCCAACGGCGCGGGGAAGACCACGGTGATGAAGATCCTCGCGGGTTTCCACTTCCCTTCCTCGGGAAGCGCCCTGGTGGACGGGATCTCCGCGGAAGACGATCCGGTGGAGTTAAAAAAGCGCGTCGGCTACCTGCCGGAAAGCGTGGCCCTCTACGGGGAACTTACGGTGGACGAGTACCTCTCCTTTGCCGCCCGGGCAAGGCTTATCCCCCCCCTCCGGCGGAAGGAGGCCCTTAACGCGGCTCTTGAAGCCTGCGGCCTTTCCCGTTACCGTTCCCGGAAAATAGAAACCCTCTCCAAGGGCTTTCGGCAGCGTGCCGGCCTTGCCCAGGCGATTATCCACGATCCGCCGATCCTGATCCTGGACGAGCCCACCGGCGGCCTCGATCCCAACCAGATCATCGAAATCCGATCCCTTATCAGGGAACTGGGAAAGCGGAAAACAGTTATCCTCTCCACCCACATCCTCCCGGAAGTGGAGGCGGTCTGTTCCCGGGTGCTGATCATCAATCAGGGGAGAATCGCCGCCCAGGGGCGGACGGAGGAGATTGCCGGGGCCATGAAGGGCGGCAATACCTGGGAGCTGGCGCTTAAAAAGCGGGACGCGCTTTCGGGGGAGGGCCCGGTAAGGGAGAAGCTCGGCCGCCTGGGGCTGGGCGCGGTTCCGGGCCCCGTGGAGGAACTTGGCGGCGGCGCCGTAAAACTGTCTTTTTTTATCCCCGGCGGAGAAGACGCGGGGGAAAGGATCTTCGACTGGGCTGTCGCGGAGGGCTTTAAGATCCTCATGATGAACCGGAAACCTTTAAGCCTGGAAGATATCTTTGTTAAGCTTACCGCCGAAGAAGGCGCCCAAGAGGAGGGGCGGCCCGCGGCCGGAGGGGCCTTTCCGGAATGAACGAAGCTGTCGGGCGCACGGCGGCCCTGATCCGTAAAGAGATCTACTCCTACGCCATTTCCCCCGCCTTTTACGGGGCCGCCCTGTTTTTTATCCTCTTTGTCAATCTCTGGCTTTTCTATTTCCAGCGTTACTTTGTAATGGACGCCGCCACCCTGCGGCCCTGGTTCTCCGCCTTCCCCCTGGCCTTTGTTGTCGCCGTTCCCGCCCTTACCATGAAAAGCTGGGCGGAGGAACGGAAACTGGGAACCATGGAACTGCTTTTGACCATGCCCTTTTCCGAATGGAACCTGGCGCTGGGCAAGTTCTTCGCCTCCTTCGCCGCCCTGCTTGTCATCCTCCTCCTCAGCCTGCCCCTGCCCCTCTGCATCCTCCCCCGGGGGGAATTTGACGGCGGGGTCCTTGCCGCCGACTACACGGGCCTTCTCTTCCTGGGCGCTTCGGCCCTCTCCCTGGGGCTCTTCCTCTCCTCCCTTTTCCGGAGCCAGGCGGGGGCCTTCCTGGGGAGCGCGGGAATTCTCCTGGCGGCAATGCTGATAAACCGGCTCCCCATGAGCTTCAGCCTGCCCCAGCCGCTGGCGGATTTTATCAATTTTGTGTCCCTGTCCTTTCACTTCGAGGCTTTTTCCCGCGGGCTCATCGACAGCCGGGATCTGGCCTTCTTTACCCTGGCCAGCCTCCTGTTCCTCTACCTGAACACCCGGGTGTTGCTCTTTAGAAAGTGGAGCCGGGGATGAGCAGGAAACAAGCCGCCGTTCTAAGCCTGCTCTCCCTGTTTATTATTTTTCTGGGCTTTCTGCTCAGCCGCCGCTTCTGGTTCCGCCTGGATCTGAGCCGCGGCAAGGCCCATACCCTTTCCGCTGTTTCCCGGAACCTCTACACGGAGATCCCCGAGCCGCTGACTATCACCTACTATGTTTCCAAAAAATTGTCCGCGGCCCACCCCCTGCCGGGGGAGGTAGAGGATCTGCTGCAGGAATATGTCTCCTGGTCCCGGGGGAAGATACGGCTTATGGTGCGGGATCCCGCCGCAGCGGGTATGGAGGGGGAAATAGTATCGCTGGGGATAGAGCCCCGGCAGATGGAGGTAGTGGAACAGGACGAAGTCAGCATTGCCACGGTGTACTCGGGGATAAGCATCGAATACCTGGATCGGCTGGAACTGCTGCCCGCCGTATTCTCCCCGGATACCCTGGAGTACGAAATCAGTTCCCGGATCCGTTCCCTGGTTCGGGGAACGGAGCGGCAGCTCGGCGTCCTTTCAGGAGACGCTTTCCGGGACTGGCCCGGCCAGTACCTCCTCCTGAGCCAGGCCCTTGCCCAAGCCGCTTACCGGGCGCGGCTCCTCAGCCCGGGGGAAGAGATCCCCGACACCCTGCCGCTTCTCCTGGTTCTCGGGGGGGCGGAGGATCTGGATGAATGGTCTCTGTACCGCATAGATCGGTATATCCGCCGGGGCGGCAGGGTTCTCTTTGCCCTGGAGGGGGTGTTTGTCGATTCGGAGGGCAGCTTCCAGGCCAGGATCATGCCGGATCGGGGCCTTATTGCCATGGTCTCCTTTTACGGGGCCACGGTAAAGCAGGAGCTTGCCCTTGACCGGGCGGCCCTTAGCCTGGAGTACCAGATCCAGGATCCGAACGGCGCCTTGCAGCTCAGGAGGCTCCGCTACCCCCACTGGATAGGGGCGCTGAGGGAAAACGCCAATCCCGCTCACCCGCTTGGCGCCCGCTTCGGCGGCCTGGATCTTTTCTGGCCGGGGCATATCGAGCTTAACCCGCCGGAAGGGGTGTCGGCGGAGGCCCTCTTAACCACAAGCGCGGAGGGCTGGATACAGCGGGATCATTTTGTTACCAGTCCGGAGACGCCCTCTCTGATGGAGGATCCCGGCCCGCGGGGGAAAAAGATACTTGCCGCGGCCCTAACGGGGATCTTTCCCGGCTGGTTCCAGGGGCTTCCGAAACCCCGCCGGGAAGGCTCGGCGGAAGAGCTGCCCGATATGCCCGCGGAGGCGCTTCCCTCCCGGATACTGGTTGTGGCCGATACGGATCTGGCCACCGACCTTATATGGTACACCCAGTCGGAACGAAACCTGGACTTTATCCTCCAGGCCCTGGACTGGCTGGGAAACGACGATGATCTTTTGAGTATCCGGAACCGGAGCCTCCGGACAGGGCGGCTGGACAGGATAAGCGATCCGGCAAAACGGGCCGGGATGATGGATTTTGCCCGGTTTGTCAACATCCTGCTTGTCCCTCTGGGAATTGCCGCCGCGGGGATACTTGTCTGGTGGAAACGCCGGACTGCGGGGGAGCGTTCCGGTGGCCTATAAACGGAAACTCCTCATCCTTTCCTCGCTGGCGGCCCTGCTGTCCCTGGTTTATATCCTCTCCCTGGTTTTCGATCCCCGGCGATCCCTTTCCCGCTCCGCCGCCTACGTCTGGCTGGAAAGCCGGCTTCTGGATCAGGCTGACCGTATCGTGATACAGAGCCCCGGCCTCAGGGTCGGGCTGCTGCGGAGGAACGGCGCCTGGCTGGTTTCCCTCGGGGGGGACGAGTATCCGGCGCGGCAGCTCCGGGTGGAGGATCTGCTGGCCGCCCTCAGCCGCCGGGCGGCCTATCCGCTACGGGCCCTGTCGGCTTCCTCCCACCAGCAGTTGGGGCTTGAGCAGGGAATCTCCCGGATCACCGTAATGGGCGGCGCGGGGCTCCCCCTCTTGGATCTGCTGATAGGCAAGGGAGGCGCCGCGGCCCGGGAAGTCTACCTGCGGAAGGCAAACAGCAACGAGGTGCGTTCCGGGGAGGATGTCTTTACCGCCTACACCGGCAGCGCCCTCAGTTCCTGGTACGATCTCAGGCTTTTCCCAAAGGGGCCTGATGCCGGGGATCTGCAGCGCCTTACCGTGTTCCCCCCGGCCGGGGGAGGGGAGGGGAGGGGATCCTACAGTTTTACCCGCTCGGGAAACGGCTGGAACCTTAGCGGTCTTGAGACAGCCGGGCTGGATAAGGGCAGAATCGACTCGTATATCCGGGGCGTACTTGCCGCCGAAGGGGAGGATTTTATCCCCCCTCAGGCCGCTCCCGCGCCTTTTCCCGAAGAAGCAAGGCTGGTTCTGGAACTGGGGAACGGGGCTGTCCTTACCCTGAAGCTGGGGCCGCTTGAAGAAGGGACAAAGCGGCGTCCCGCGGAGGTTTCAGGTTCCCCCTACACTTATGCCCTGGCGGGCTGGACGGTGGAGCGCCTGTTCCGGGACGCCGGGTATTTTGAAGGCCGCTAGTAGGTTGCTTGGACGGTTAGTGTGGTTCGTGGCTATCCTTTCATCCGCACTATTAGCCAAGCAAGCTATGAGGCGCGGCGGCGGTTTTTCCGGCTGTCAGGAAGCTTCAAGCCCTTTTGTCTGAATGAATTCGCGGTACTTTTCCGGATCGCTCTTAAAGGCCACGATGTGGGAT